>JAFIGB010000257.1 GCA_020831705.1 Candidatus Sumerlaeia bacterium
GTTTTCGTCCACCTTGATCAGGAAGGGAGGTGTCTCCGGTTCCTTCATGGAACTTAGCTTCTGCAGGCGATCCAGACTGACCCGACAGGAGGCTTCCAGGTGGGCATCCAGGGCGGCCGCGGCTGCCTTGCCGGATCCCTGAAGGAGTAGCTTAACGACGAGGCAATGCTCGCTGATGAAGGATTCCCCCTTGGGAATCTTCAGGTATCGCTGGAAGAGGTAGCTGGTTGTAATGAGAGCCAACTGGCTTTGCTGGAGCATTCGGAGCAGGATGGGATTGTCACAATGAGATAGACAGCGCCCGTGAAGGTCTGACTCGATATTGTCGATCTGCTCAATGGTCAGGACCACATCATCGGCAAGTGCCTCCTCAATTCGCTCTTCCATTTGAAGGAGAAAATTGCGATCGAGCTTGGGAGCGACCATTTCAAGGGTCGGTGGCTCAAGATAGCGGCGCACCTGATAGAGGTCGGTCATCTTCTTCTTGGAAAGGGGGCCCGCACGCCAATGGGCCTGGCGGTGTTTTTCGATCATGCCCCATTGTTCCAGGCGTCCCATGACCTCGCGGATTACAGTCCTGCTGACACCGTAATACGCCGCCATTTTTGTTTCATTGATCTGATAACAACCGAAAGGAAGGGCGAATGCAATGACACGCTCGACATCATCATGGATCCTGCGCCAGGTGGAGCGTGCCTTCAGGGCACTCGCCGTATCGGGGGAAATAATAAGAGTGGGAGAACGCTGGATCATTTCCTCGTCGACGCCTGGCGGCAATTTCCCCACCACATACCCCCTGCTGGCCAGGTGGGTAACGAAGCCCTCCTCCTGAAGGATGCCCAGTGCCATGTTGACGGGGGCGCGACTGACCTCGAACATCGTGGCAAGAGTCTTTTCCTGGAGCAGGGAGCCCTCGGGAACGGTGCCCTTCTCGATATTCTCCCGAATTGACTGATGAATGATCTCATACAGTTTTGGTGAGGAGGTAAAGTTTTGGTCCGTTTTATTGATCATATCCGAAACTCATACCGGGCGGTGGGAGTGGTCACTGAAGTCCTGCAATCGATATCATATATTAAACCCTGGGCCGGTGGGAACAGGAAAAATGGGGCCAATCAAACCTGCTCCATGAAATCCCATCCATCGGAAGGTGCAAGAGCAACTTTTCCCCGTGAAACGGAGGATTTTCAGCAATTTTCACGTTTGAACGGATTGACGCCGCACTCACCTACGGTCAAAAATAATCAATTCCCGTTGCGGAAAAATAAGCGCCCGGGAACCACGCAGGCACTTCCGAGGACACCAAGGATAAAGAGATGGGGCCATTGACGAGAAAGCATCTCCCGATTTGCCCGCAACCCGGGCGCGCTTCCATGGAGGCAGTTCTCGGGCTTGCCGAGGATCCACCAACAGCATTCCGCCCCATGCCACTTTGGGCATGGAATGACAATCTGGACCTCGACGAATTGGTTCGCCAGGTTCATCGTTTTCACGAGGCCGGGCTTGGCGGGTTCATTATGCATGGCAGGGCGGGATTGCGGTCAGGGTATCTGGATGAATCCTGGGAAGCCGCGGTTCGCACGGTGCTCGAGACCTGTCGTCCTCTCGATATGCGTGCATGGATATACGACGAATGGGGTTGGCCAAGTGGCTTCGCGGCCGGAACCATTCCTGGGAGGGGAAGGGAATGGCAACAGCACTACCTGATTCATGAAAGGATCCCCGCTGACAAAGCGGTACGTACTCCGGAAACCATTGGATTCTATGAGCTCGATTCGGCACGCACCCACATCCCCCATGACAATTTTCAAGTTAACGGATCACACGTCCTTCACATTCGATGGGGAGTGAATCCCTATTACGTGGACCACATGAACCCGGAGGTGACCCGGGCCTTCATTGATATTGTATATACATGGTATAAGGACCGTTTCGAGGAGGATTTCGGCAAGACAATCCCTGGTATTTTCACCGACGAACCCCAATTTGGCCGGGAGCATGTTGTCTGGTCACCACTACTTCCGGATCTTTTTCAAAAGACCTTTGGGTACGATCTCGTTGCTTCTCTTGGTGGGCTTTCCTCCCCCTGCCCGTCAACGGAAAGGGTGAAACACGATTTCTGGAAATTGGTCCGCACCCGGTTCCACGAAAACTACGCGGCGCAACTCTACAAGTGGTGCGACGACAACGCGTTGCTATTTACCGGGCACGTTCTCCTTGAGGAGGAATGTCGCTGGCAAACGGTTGCATCCGGCTCCTCGATGGGTTTCTATCATCGCCAACATGTACCCGGGATCGACTGGCTGGGGAGGCGCATTGGCAATACTGTCGTGGGAAAGCAGGTGTCCAGTGCGGCTGCCCAGTCGGATCGCTCCCGAATCATCAGCGAGATGTTCGGCTGTGCCGGTTGGAACAGCACCATGGCCGACCTGCGTTGGATTGTGGACTGGCACTTTGCCAGCGGGGTGAATCTCGTCTGCCAGCACCTGGCCGGGTATAGCATCCGGGGCGCACGAAAACGGGACTACCCCCCCGGCATGAACCACCAGTCCAACTGGTGGCCGTATTACAGACACTTTAACGATGCCTGCGGGCGTCTATCCACCGTACTCTCCCATGGCAGGGACGAGGCGGACGTTCTGGTCATTCATCCCATTTCCACGGCCAACATGGAGGTCGTTGCCCGGGAGGAACCGGGTGCGAATTGGAACACGATCTTCATGACGCCTTACGCTGAGTCGTCCACCGATGGTGCCCTGGACCAACTTACAACGGCGCTGGATGCCAGCCAGATCCCATTTCATTTCGGGGACGAGGACTTTATGGCCAAAGAGGGGACTGTGAATGACGGTCGCCTCGTTGTAGGAAGTTGCGCCTACAAGGTGCTGGTTCTGCCAGCCTTGAAGACCCTTTCGCAAACAACGGTTGAACTGCTGACAAAGTTTGAGAATGAGGGCGGTACCATCCTCATTCTGCAGTCACCACCACTACTTTGTGATGGCAATGCGGGAGATGATTTGATTACCCGCCTGATGGGGAAGTGTGCTGTCATTCCGGATACCAGCTCCCTGATCGAGGCACTGACGGCGTTCCTCGCGCCAGGCATCCGATTTGAGGGCCAGAATGCCCCCCTACAGGAATTGAGACGTCTGGACAGGGTCTACTCATGCTCCTCACGGGCCATCTTTCTATTTAACAGAAGCACAAGTGACCGCGCTGATTGCACCATGAAGCTGGAACACCCGGCAAGGATTCGCGAGTTGGAGCCGACGACCGGGACTCTCTGCGACTTCGGGACCTCCACAAAGGAATTGAAGATCGCCATGGCACCAAGGCAGTCAAGGTTGCTTCTTGTATCATCGGGAGATTCTGCAGAGAGGGAGACCACAGAAGAGACAACTTTCCCCGCAACCGAAGTGGCGCTTCCCCGAAAATGGGAACTCCAGCCACAGGACCTGAATACTCTTTTGCTGGATACATGTCGATGGAGGTCATACCCCGATGGCTCCTGGTCGTCGCCAAAGCTTGTCTATTCAGTCCAAAAAGAATTGATCGCCCAGGGGAAGGACCAGCATGTCGAGCTGGAATTCTGCTTTGAGGTGGACGAAGACCCCCCCTCCAGAAATGATATACACCTTGTTGTAGAATCGGGTAATCAACATGAAATTTTCCTCAATGGGACCCGTCTTGTTGTGGATGAGGACTGCAGGTGGATGGAGGACTGCTTTAAAGCTTTGCCGTGTCATTCGGAGATACGTCCGGGCCGCAACGTCGTTCATGTGCGGATGCACTTCAATCAGGGAGCCGAGGTTTGGGAGCGAGTAAGGAAGGGGGCCGAATATGAATCGGAAGTCAATATGCTCGGTTTTGACAGCGAAGTCGAGACGATATACATCCGCGGTTCCTTCCTTGTAAAACCGGAAAGCATCAAGCCGACAACACGAGGGGATGGTGAACTCAATGGGAGTCGTGACCGCTGGGCAATGCGGGGAGATGCGCTGGAGGCTTCCCCCCCATTCAGGATCATTAAGATGCCGGAGATTCTCTTCGCAGACGATGCAACGATGGCGGGGTTTCCCTTTTTCAATGGGCGGATGAATTTCCATCAGACGCTGAAACTGGATGATCCCGGAAAATCAAGGACAGTCATGAAGTTCCCACGTTTTTTCGCCGCGGCTGGAATGCTCCATGTAAACGGGAAACCGGTTTCCCCACTCCTGTGGGACTCGCCGGAGGTGGACCTGACTGATCACCTTGGGAAGGGCACCAATCAGATCACCGTGGAATTGGTCTCAACAAACAGGAATTTATTCGGTCCCCATCACCACCCCTTCGGTGAACTCTTCGCCGTGGGGCCGGATTATTTTGGGGACGTACCGGGATGGATTCCCGACTATAACGTCGTTCGATTATCCCCCGGGGAAGTATTTATCTGTACAACATCACAACAACGACAGGAATAGCGCCATGAATCGTTCATCAAATAAGGATCAATTCCCGAATCCAAGGCCCATGTGGCTCGCCTCCGTGGCGGGAACCGGAGTAACACCCGAGTCGGAAAACATTCATGGAGCCTTCCGGGGAACATTTGATCTGGAGTACAAGGATCGTGTGAGAATACGACTTCTTGCGGCCCACTGGTATCATGCTCATATAGACGGCGAGTTTCTTGCCGAAGGTCCGCCACGTTTTCATCCCGATCATCCCGAGTACGAGGTCTTTGACCTGGAACTTCCAGCAGGGCACCATGTCCTTACGATTCAGGCTCACGCGCAACGTGTGGCTCTTCAAACACTTCTTGCGAATGAGATTCCCCCGTTTGTTCTGGCTGACATTGCCCACGACGATGCACCCATCAATATCTCATGGAAGTGTAAGCACCTTGAGGCCTGGGAGCGAAGCGGGATCCGGAGAAGTGGCCTTCAGGGATGGGTGGAGCAATACAACGCCAACAAGAATATCGAGGGTTGGCACCTGGCCGACTTTGATGATACGCCGTGGGAGTCTCCTGTTGCCGTAGATCCCTTCTGGAAGACACTTTCGCTGGCTGATATAGCTCCGGTGGGCGTGGGGGAAATTACTCCCGGGCTCATGGACGAAGGAATGATGGCGGGGCAATTTCGATATCTCCTGGATGATATCGCCATTGGTTTTTACGGACGCGACCAGGACGCCTCACCTGAAACCGCAACGGGGCGTTGGTATCGCTTCGACCTGGGACGTGTCCGCCTCGGACGACCAAAACTCCGCATAAAGGCCCCCAAGGACGCCATGATTGAAGTTGGAATATCCGAGGCACTCCTCCGGGGCAGGGTGCTTCCATGGGTCTATCTTTCCAACAGTTCCAGCGTCTGGGTCGATCGTCACATTTCCCGGGGAGGGGAGCATGTCTACGAGACATTCGTTCCCCGCGGAGGACGTTTTCTCGAGGTACATATTGAAGGTCCACCCGCCGAAGTGGAACTACTCCAATGTCAATACATGCAGCGCGGATACTTTGGTGGCCCCCCGGCCGATTTTCTTTCAGGAGACGACAAACTGGACACTATCTGGAATGCCGGCGTCGAAACATTGCGTGCCTGTGCCGAGGATGCCATCGTCGACACACCCGTTCGTGAAAGGGGTCAGTGGACCGGTGACACCTTAAGTGTGGGCCTTGAACTGGTGACAACCCTTTACGAGGATCATCGCCTCATTGCGCGGGCAATGCGCCAGATCGCCCAGTGTGCAAGGGAGGATGGTCTCCTTCCCGCCCTGACACCGGGGGCGAACCGCGTCTGCCTCCTCAGTTACGCCGCCGTCTGGCACGAGGCCGCCTGGAATTATTACCTCCGGACGGGCCAAACCGCACACCTCCATGAATTACTGGAACCGGCACGGGCAAGTCTTCGTTTCTTTTCCAACCTACTCACTGAGGATGGCTTCACACCGGGGAAGGAACTTACCTTCATCGACTGGGGATATATACGCGGCTGGGACGGCGTTGATCTCGCAACACATCTCTTCCTCCGCCGTGGCCTGCGTGCCTCCATCTCCTGGTTTCAATTTTTGAATTTACCCGAGGATGTAAAGGACTGCAAGGATCTCCTTCAACGCCTCGATACCTTCCTCGAACGGGAGATTGGCGCCGAATCCCCCAAGGAGTTGGGATATCACATCACCGCCCTTGCATATACAGAGGGGCTTCTGCCCCATTTGGAGAGGGCTTTTGTGGTGGACTATTTGAAGAGCCACATCATGAGTTGTTTTCCAAACAACCCGGACGGACCGCGCCTGAGTAGTCCGGCCGTCAGCAATCCCAACATCATGACGCCGTACTTTTCCCATTTCGTCTTCCCCATCCTCATTGAAAACGGGGAGATGGATTTTGTGCTCCAACAAATCAGGCATTGCTGGGGCTGGTCACTTTCGGAGGGCAGAACCACGCTCACCGAGGTCTTCGACACACACTGGACCCATTCCCATCATTGGTCGGCCTGTCCCACGTGGATTCTTTCCCAGCATTGTCTGGGTCTCCGTCCAGCATTCCACCTCGGCAGGAACCACTGGGAATTTGTTTTCGAACCCGGTACCCTGGAGGGATGCACGGGGAAGTTTCCCGGAGGCGTCCATGTTCAATGGAAACGAAGCGCGACTGGTGTCGAGTGGATGTGCAGCAGCCCTGATCCCATCGCGATTCATGACACGAAAGGTCTTCTTGGAGAAACAGTGCTGGAAGGGGAAAAGGAGATTCGGCTAAAACTTGAAAATGTCTGACAAACTACTCAGTGTCTATTTCTGGCCGTAATATGCCTTGGGCCCATGCTTCCTTGTGAAATGTTTCTCCAGGACATGGTCGGGAAGGGCTGCGTTGGTATTGAGGGAAAGGGTGTGCAGCGCCATTTCTGCCACGGCTTCCAGGGCGATGGCGTTTTCGAGGGCCTTCCGAAGAGTCGCTCCCCAAACAAAGGGGGCATGACCTGGAAGCAGTACTGCGGGGACATGATCCGGGTTGAGGCCCATTGCCCTGAATGTTTCCACGATCGCCCTCCCGCTGGCGACTTCGTATTCTGTTTGCACTTCTTTTTGGGTGAGTGCCCGGGCAACAGGAACCTTCCCGTTGAAGTGATCTGCATGGGTTGTGCCCAGACAGGGGATTTCCCTTCCTGCTTGGGCCCAGATCGTCGCGTGGGTGGAGTGCGTATGAACAATACCACCAATACCATCGAAGGCACGGAAGAGTTCGAGATGGGTGGGAGTGTCTGAGGATGGTTTCAGACTCCCTTCCACAACATCACCACTCTCCAGGTCCAACACGACAATATCCTCGGGTTTTAATGACTCGTATGGGATACCACTTGGTTTGATGGCGAAGACACCCTCCTTGCGATCAATGGCACTGGCGTTTCCCCAGGTCAGGGTGACGAGACCCGCCGCCACAATTCCCCTGTTGATGGTGCAGACCTCTTCCCTCAGGTCCTTGTATTTCATTGCTTACGCACCCGGTCCCGAAGATCAAGGAGCTCCTTCATGACGCGGTAAGGGCTTCCTGTTCCATCTTCCATTCCAAACAAGTCATGAAGTTTCCTGTATAGCGCAAAAAGTTCCCCATAAATGGCTGAAGCCCGGGGATCAGGCTGGAAGGTCTCTTCCTTCAGGGATGTCATTGAATGCACTGCGGATCTGAAGTCCTGATGAACGCCGGCCACGACAGCGCCCGATATGGCAGCACCGAGAGCACAAGTCTGGCTGCTGCTCGAGACATGGATTGGCCTGTTCAGCACATCAGCATATATCTGAAGCAGAAGTCGGTTTTTTGTCGATATACCACCACAGGTGACAACCCGGTTGATGGGTACACCGTACTCCTCCAGCCGGTCCACGATGACCCGGGCACCAAAGGCCGTGGCTTCAATGAGTGCCCTGTATAGCTCGCCGGGTGTGGACTGGAGTGTCATGCCAAGCAACAGCCCCGTCAGGCGCTGGTCAACCAGGATGGTTCTATTACCGTTATTCCAATCCAGTGCAAGCAGGCCGCTTTCTCCAGGCCTGATTCCCTCCGCAGCCACCGTCAAGTCATCATGACCCATATTATTGGGACCAACGACATTCACAAACCAATTGAATATATCGCCAACGGCGGACTGACCAGCCTCCAGGCCATGGAACCCGGGAAGGACGGATTCGGGCACGATCCCGCATAGGCCGGAAATCAGGGGAAGATCTTTCTCAAGTGGTGCGACCATGATATCACAGGTCGATGTACCCACGATCTTGACGAGGGTTCCTTCTGATATTCCCGATCCCACCGCACCGAGGTGGGCATCAAAGGCGCCAACCGCAACAGGGATTCCCGCCCGCAAACCGAGACGGTCAGCCCATTCATCAGATAGTTTCCCTGCTGACTCGGCAATGGAGTATGTCCTGTCGGGCAGGGAGCGCCGAATACGCACAAGGCCGGGATCCAGCTTTTCCAGAAACTCCTCGTCCGGGTAACCACCCCAGGAATCATGAAAGAAGGCTTTGTGCCCGGCAGCGCATATACCGCGCTTCAACTTTCTGGGGTTCGTGGTTCCGCACAAAACAGCCGGTATCCAGTCTGCAATTTCAACCCAAGTATCCGCTGCCTTGAAGACATCGGGTGCGGTTCTAAGACATGCAAGAACCTTCGACCAGAACCATTCCGAACTATACACGCCTCCGCATCGCTCCAGATACTCGGGACGGTGCTCCCTGGCAAGGGCCGTAATTTCCGCCGCCTCCCGATGGCCGGTATGGTCTTTCCAAAGCCATGCCATTGCGGAGGGATGTTCCTCAAAATCCGCATGTTCAACAAGTGCCCTCCCCTGCCCATCCAATGGAAGGGGGGTGCTGCCGGTCGTATCGACGCCAATGCCAACGATGTCCGCCGGATTAAGGGACTCCCGCTCCGCAGCCTCCCCAACAGCCTGAAGGACTGTTTCCTCCAAACCGGAAAGGTAGTCCATCGGATGCTGGCGTGCCAGATCGGGATTCCTTGAGTCGAGAATAATGCCGGACTCTCCATGCCGGTAGACGGAAGTTGCTGAAGCGACCTCGCGTCCATCCCTGACATTGACGATCAATGCACGAACGCTGTTGGAGCCGTAATCCAATCCGATTGTATACTTTTCAGCCATGGAAAATTAACGCCCTTCCTTTGCGAAACTAGACACGCCCGTATGGAGACTGGCCCTGATAGCAATGGTCATTTACCTGCAGAAGCTGGCGGAATTCCCGAAGGCGTGTTTCACCATCGATTACAACAACCTCGGTGCCTGCCATGGTCGCCAGATCCTCAATATGGCCTGTCTTGACGGAGTAGCTGAATCCAGTGTGGTGTGCACCACCAGCGTATAGCCAGGCTGCACAGGCTGTCTTGAAATTCGGACGGCACTTCCACACCGCCCGTGCCACGGGAAGATTCGGCAGTGGAGACGGTGGCGCGACAACATCCACCTCGTTCACAATGAGGCGAAACCGATTCCCCATGTCGACGAGCGAAACATTGATTGCCTCCCCTTCCGGGGCATCGAAGACGAGTCGAGCCGGGTCATCCTTTCCACCTATCCCCAGGGGATGGACCTCAAGACTTGGCTTTCCACCCGCAATGGATTCACAAATTTCCAGCATGTGCGATCCCAATACCAGGTGACCCGCGGGATCGAGATGGTACGTATAGTCCTCCATAAAGGAGGTTCCACCCTGTAAATCATTGCCAATAACCTTCATGGCACGGAGCAATGCCGCTGTCTTCCAATCCCCTTCGGCACCAAAGCCATACCCATCCGCCATGAGACGCTGAACGGCGATTCCGGGCAATTGACGGAGCCCATGAAGATCCTCAAAAGTATCTGTGAATCCGATGAATCCCCCATCCTCAAGAAAGGAACGAAGACCGAGTTCCAGTCGGGCTGCTTCCCGGACCGAGCCATGGCGCATCCCACCACGCCGAAGATCCTCGCCCATTGTATATCTGTCTTCATACTCACGACAAAGATCATCAATGTCGGAGTCCTGGATGGATTGCACATGGGCTACAACATCCCCGACACCGTATCCATTCACCGAAAATCCAAGGTTTATTTCTGCGGCGACCTTGTCTCCCTCGGTCACCGCGACCTGGCGCATGTTGTCCCCGAAGCGGGCGATCCTGCCCCCCTGCCAGTCATGCCAGGCCCGCGAGACACGCATCCACCCACCCAATTGGTCCTGAACTTCGGGGTCGCTCCAGTGCCCAACCACAACCTTACGGTTCAGGCGCATGCGGGAGTGAATAAATCCCGCCTCCCGGTCTCCATGGGCCGACTGGTTCAGATTCATGAAGTCCATGTCTATATGCGCCCAGGGGAGTTCCCTGTTGAACTGCGTGTGTAGATGGAGGAAGGGAACCTTGAGGGACGCCAGACCGCCAATCCACATTTTTGACGGGGAGAACGTGTGCATCCAGAGGACAAGTCCGGCACACTTTGGATCATTGCCTGCAGATTCACAGGTGGCCCTGATCTCCTCCGCGGTCTTCAGGACACCCTTGAATCGCAACGGTCCGGGAAGCTTTCCCGTGTCATTGAGGCCACCGACCAACTCGACCGAATTCCTCCGTACCTGCTCCAAAACTTCGGGGCCGTATAAGTGCTGGCTTCCAGTGACGAACCAGAATTCGCGGCCATCGACCTTCTTCATGGTACAACGTGACATGTTGAGAAATCCTTCGATCCTGAATGGGGATTACTTCCCTGGCTACTCGTCGTCCAATCCATCTGCCGGTCCCTGATTCAAAAACAGGTACAGGCCTTCCTTGCCAGGTGCGACGATATCCTTCCAGCCGTTACCATTGATATCCTCGACCCAGAAATAGATACCGACACCACTGGCGCGGTCTGCGGGGCCATAATCAATGAGGTACTCCTGGAAATCGCCGCCATTGATTTTGTAGTAGGCAACAAATACGGGATCATCCGCACCGGGATCCATGCCGTTGTGTGCCCTGTATCTCTTCCCAGTAATGAGGTCGAGTTGCCCATCATTGTCTATATCCGCGAGGATCATGTCGTGAAACTGGGATCGATTTGGCTGCTGCTGGTGGCGTACCCAGGAACGTCTGCCATTCTCAATGCGTTGCTCCAGCCATTCCAGACCGTACCCGTGGCCATTGCCGACAATGATGTCTGATTTACCGTTTCCATTTACGTCATGAACAAGCATCGGCACACTGGCCAGGTATCCAATGTTGAATTCCTGGTGCCACTTCCACTCGCCGTTGATTGGATCCTCGGGGGCCTCCAGCCAACCAATGGGAGTAATCAGGTCTCCCCGGCCATTTCCATTGATGTCGCCAAACCCAAGGCCGTGACCCGCGACGCCGCGGCGCACCATGGTCTTCGTGAATGTCCCTAGTGGTGTGCCCTCCTCATCACGGTCAAGTGTATAGAAGTAGACATCCGGCCCGGCATTGGGAACGATCTCAAGATGACCATCCCCGGTCACATCCCAAAAACGGGTTGTTTCAATGTGACCAATTTGCTCGATGGGCATGATCTCCCAAAGTTCCCGGCTGTCGGGTCCGGGATTTTTCAACCATCGCAGCGGGCCTCCGAAGAAACCACCCGTCACAACATCCGGATATCCATTGCCACTGATATCCATGGGGAAATTGGAGAAGTCATCGTAATACTCACCAGCGGGCATGGGTTCCTGAAACTGGATCTTCTCGGTGAAGTCCGGCCCCTTGTACCAATACGCCCCGGAGATGATATCAAGGTATCCATCTCCATCCACATCGGCGACAGATGCCGATTCATAGGATGCGTCAGAGAGGTGAATTCTTTCGAAGATGACCGGCCCTGCAACGGTTCTGGTGTTCACGGCTCCACACGAGGCAATCAGAAGGCATGTGGCGGTCCAGTATATCGGGGATTGTTTCATTTGACGCTCTCCTGTGTGGCGGCCAGGGGAAAGCCATCCGGTGTGGTCAGGCGCACGCTGTATCCCCATCCTGCCGTCCCCTGGGATATCTTGAGCAGAAGCCGGTTCTCGCCCTCCTTGAGGGTCACCGGGGCATGGTCATTGTCTATAATAAGGCCTCGCATGACACGGTTTTCGTGAACCTTTTCTCCATTGAGCCAGGCAATCACCCCATCATCAGAACCAATCCGCAATGTGGCGGGGCCAGCCTCGTCCATTTCAAAGAGAAGAAATGCGTAGGCAAAACAATGATCCTCCTGCCCGTGCATGGCGATGAGGTCGATGGTGCCGCCGGAGGCGGAGGCGTCAAAGGGCACCCAACCCAAATCAGGAGATTTCGGAGGATCGATGGCATCAAGGTCCGGTTCACCAGCCCATGCCTTCTCCCAGCCGGCTTCAAATGTATCCGCACGAAGCGGCCCCGTTACCCAGCCATGATGAAGGAAGGCCATGGCCTCCGACACCGTATCACCCGTTGGGACAGGGCGGCCCGCTGCGTTTGCGGCGGCTCCGATGAACCCCACTGCGGATTCACCCTGCCCCAATTGAAGGAGGTGGTTACCCGCAATAATCGCCGGAGGCACCGCAGCATCCGCAAGCGAAGGGTTCTGGAGTGCCTCCTGAATGACCGGGATCGCCTCCTGCACATAATTCGTTGACAGGAGGGAAAGGGCCTCGCCCCTCTCCTTGTCACTTTCGGCCAGATGGTAGGAGAGAAGATGGGCAAACCCGAGTTTCGCGGGGGCTGCCTCACGATAGAGTTCCCTGCGCAGGTCTGTTGCTGCCTCTCGCAACAAGTCCACGTCTATATTCCCGGGGTCATTTAGCAGTTTTGCAATGCTCAGGATTGAGTCACGATCCGTTCTTCCCGAAATCGCAGCAAGGGCCTTGTTCCTTACGTCAGCCTCCTCCGACTCCAAGGCCTCAAAGAGTAGGGGAAGGGCGACTTCCGGCTCCCGGGCGCCAATAATCGCAAGCAGGGGGATTTGAATATCCGGGCTGGCACCTGAAAAACCATCCGCCATTGCCCGCGTTGGATCCATGCCACGCAGTGACGGAAGTGACTCAAGAACCAAAGTGCGGACCTTCCCATCGCCGGCCACTGCTATCCGCAATAATGGAGAAACCACGGAACCGTCACCGTACTCCACCAGTGCCTTGATCGCGCCAATCTGTACATCGGAGCCCATGTCTGCATCATCAAGAACAACAAGCAGCTTCCCGATGGCATGGTGCCACTGACCACCCGCCTCCAGGCGCTCGACGGCTGAACCGAGGCGCGCTTCCACGTCTGGTGGCGATGATGCCCATCCGTGGCCAATGAGCCCCATCGTCATGATGAGTGCTGCTGATATGTTCCTTAGATCAACCATGGTGCCCTCGCAGGTCGATGGAGTTTCCGGTTCGCCGCCTCATCATTAACAAACTGCTCCTTCGCACCATCCCAGACCAACTTGCGGCGCATTTCCATGGCTATATTGCCCAGATTGCATGCCGTTGTGGAGCGATGTCCGATTTCACAGTCAGCGGCGGGACGGTTGCGTGTCTTGATGCAGTTGATAAAGTCGTCGTGATGGGGGCCCAGGCTGATGCTGTAAAAGCCCGTTGAATGAAACTCGGGAATCCCAAGTGACGCCGGTTTGACATTACAGGAGGCACGGGTAACAACGGCCCTGCCCATCGATCCCTCGAAGAGCGTCCCCAGGGTTTGTCCCTCGAATTCAAATCTTGGAGTCGCCTGGGTCCATGTCATCACACCACTCTTGAACTCGTAAAGGACCTCCATGCCAATGGGATCCTCGCCCGGAAGAAGGCTCGTCGGTGCAGCCACCGACTGGATGGTTCGTGGCGCCTCCTCTTCCATCGCCCACATGGCAATGTCTATCAGGTGGACGCCCCAGTTGGTCAATTCCCCACCGGCGTAATCGCGGAAGGCGCGAAACGCATAATGGCGCTGGGGGCTGTAGGGGACCCAGGGAGCTGGACCAAGCCACAAATCCCAATCAAGCCCGGCAGGGGGATTCTGATGGTTTTCCACGGGAATTGCTGCATTGTGCCCCGCCCATGCACGGGTTCGGACGATACGACCAAGCCGCCCCGTGTGGGCTAGATTCACCGCATGCTTGAAGACCGGCATGGTGCGCTGCTGGATGCCAACCTGAACAACCCTGCCATGACGGCGGGCAGCCTCGACCACCTTTCGGCCCTCGGCTACCGTTGTCGTCATCGGCTTCTCGACGAAGACATCCTTCCCGGCCTGGCAGGCCATGATGGTCATCAGGCCATGCCAGTGATCGGGAGTGGCGATGATCACGGCGTCTATATCCTTGCGATCAAGAACATGGCGGAAGTCCTTGTAGGCATCGCACTTGTCCCCTGCGCGGCGCTTGAACTCCTCGAGTCTCGGCTGGAAGCAGTCACATACTGCAACGAGATTGACGTCATTGCGGGGCAGCAACTGCTGAAGATGGAAGTCGCCCTGCCATCCGCAACCAATCAGGGCCATGTTGATCTTTTCATTTGCGGAAAAATTTGCCTGCAAAGGCTGGGAAAGAACGAGGCCTGCCGCCCCGGCCCCCGCCACCTTGAAGAAGTCGCGACGCTTCATCGTTTGATCTCCTCGAATTTGATTGCATTACCATCACGGTCCGTCAAACGGGCCTGGAAACTGAATCCCCCCCCATGCTGGGAAACCCGCAGGAGAATTGTATTTTCCCCTTCCTCAAGTCGGATGGGAATGATATCACTGTCAAAGCTAACGGGGCGCACCGCATTATTGTCATGCACCTGCCAACCATTCAGCCACACGGTCACACCATCGTCGGTACCAACACGCAGGTGGGCCAACTGACGCTTGGGCGAAATAACCGTTGTATAGCCAAACGCAAAGGCATTGGTCACTTCAGCCAAACGACCCAGAAGATTGACGTGTCCCATGGGACCCTGACCATCGAGATGGACCCATTCCAACTTATCGCCATCGTATTCCACCTTGGCATCGAGGTCGATCTCAGTCGGGTCGATGAACTCCTTGTTCCAAGCTTCCTGCACCGAATCCACACGGAATGGACCGAGGACTTGCCACTCACGCAGGGGCGACAGGAAGGAATCAAAGTTCTTATTAATTCCCATTTGCATCAGCACCATCAGATAGCGCTCACGCAGTTGGCCGGAATCATCCAGCCCGAAGGCACGATCCCTCGCCTCGTTGGCCCGTTCAATGTCACCCTGAACCCGGGCGATGGCTGCCAACTCGATGAGCAGGCCGGTGACTTCGGCCCGCAGCGCATCCTCTTCAGCCATGGCCATCACCGCATCAAATGCCTCCACGGATGGCGACCGGAGCATTCCAGAAAGAGCCATGCGGCGCTGATCGTTCGATGCCCCCGGGGATTCCGCAACAACGACATACGCCTTCGTGGCTTCCTCTGCATAACCCATGCCCCCTAGAACGGAGGCCACTCGGAGCAGGCTTTCCCGAGCTGCGGATGCCAACGCTTCCTCGGAGGAAAGTGCAGGCCCCGACAGGGCTTCGATCGCATTCACCGATGGCACATACCCGAGTGCCTCGACAGCTGCCTTTTGAAGGTCTGCATCCTCGCTTTCCACTTCCCGCTGGAACAAATCGGATGCACGGTCATCCCCCCGTTGGCGCAGGGCGACGATTGCAGGGCCCCGCTCGGAAGGGATGAGATCATCATAATGATTCACCAGCAGGAGTGTGGCATCATCAGCATCTATACGCCCAAGGGCTGCAAGTGCAGCGAGGCGAATCCTGCCATCATCGGAATGAAGGCCCTGCTTAAGGGTTGAAATATCGCCACCAGACCCGACCCGGGATATACCCGAGTATCCTGCCACGACCTCCCTTGCATGCCTTGATTCCGCAAGAGCGAGATAAATGGGGAGGGCCTGGCTGCCATTTCCTGATTCCTCAAGGCGCTGCCCAAGTCGCAACACAGCTGAGGCAGCAATGTCACGTGCATTTCCCTCCGGCATTTCCCTCCAAAGGTCCAACATCGATTTTATCTCGGAGGAGCCGACGATTTCGGCAAGGGAAAGCGATGCACTTGCCCGCTCGACTTCCGACCCTTCACGGAGAAGAGGGCGTATATATTCGACGGAATCGGTGTCGCCAAGAAGTCCAAGGGATCTTGCAGCAGCAAGACGATCCTCCCGGGGACCATTGGACACCATTTCCCGAAGAGCTGCCCGTGCCGGGGGGGAACCAAGTTCCTCCAGTGTTTCCCGGGCGCGGCCACGGATGCCTTCATGCTCGTCAGAAAGCAGGGCCACCACATTGTCCACGGGATGTTCAACGGTCACCGTGCGGGAAAAGAGGCGCATTGCGACGATTTTTTCGTTGAGTGACTCCGCAGACTGGAGGAAGCGGTCTATATGTTCCGTGACAACCCTGCGATCGTCCTCCCGTCCATGTGCTGTTGTTTCCGCGGCAATATCCAAGGCGATCAGCTCGGCAGTCCGCGCCAGTTGTGTATCTGGCGAGCCGACGAGCTCCAGCAGTTCACCAAATTTTCCCACACCATCGAAGGGGGCAATATGGCGGGCATAAGCCATCTCTTCCTGGGAGCCGCTCTTGAGTGCTTCCATCCAGCCATTTCCCAGGACCACACCACCCGACAGGAGGATACCTCCTGCCAGAATCAGGCTGCCAACAAATCTTCCAACGTACCATTTTGATGGTTTCACTTTGATCTTCCTTTCTGGACGAGACGTATATACGCCTCTGCAATCTCAAGGTCCCTGGCGGCATCCTCCGGGGGGGAAACGTTCGGTTGTTCACCCCGAACCTCCTCCACGAAGCGTTTCGCCTGTTCCGTCATGCTCCAAGCCAAATCTATTTGCGGCTGTTCCACGATGGCGCCCTCCTCCCGATGACGATAGACGGAAACTTTTCCCGTATCCTGCCTTGCCATCGGGGCCGGAAGCGACATGGTAATGAGCCCCCGGTCAAAGTGGGCAACGTATTCCTCAAGCCAATCACCCTGAAGTGCATGGGTGTTCATTTCAAGGACGACGGTCACACCGGAACTGCTCCGTGCCACAAGCACCATCTCGCCACCATCGACATGTTCAAGCTCAAAATCCTCCTCAAGGAGGAAACGAATCAGGTTCACCTGGTGGATATAAAAATTGATGAAGGCGATATACTTTTCACCCAAATCCCCTGTCATCCATTCAGGACACGGTTCCACCGCGGG
>JAFIGB010000448.1 GCA_020831705.1 Candidatus Sumerlaeia bacterium
GGAACAAAGCGCACCCTTGAGGTCAGCGGTTTCGACGAGGTCATCTACGCCGACGCACACGTCTTTTCCATCCTGGGCATCTATACACGCTCCACTGTCGTTGCCTGGGGCGTGCCCACAAACAATTCCGACCAGTGAAGATTCACCATTCCACACAGGAAACCTCCATGAAGAAGATCACCCGCCTTGCCATGCTTGCAGCAGTAATCGTTGGAACAACCGCCCTTTCAGGGTGCATCTTTGCCAGTGTTGCGCCGCCCCGGGGCCTTATCTATACGGATCAGGTGGCCCCCCTCTTTCCCGGCGGAGGCGCCGGTGAATACACCGGCCGCTCGTCAGCCCACAATATCGCCTTCCTGGCAGGATGGGGCGATGCAGGCCTGCGCGCCGCCATGCAGAACGCCGTGGACGAGAACGAGGAGCTGGACTCCATCGGGGACCTGGTCGTCCGTCACAGCGACTACAGGGCGTTCAACGTCCTGCTACTTTACCAGCGCTATACAACGATCACCTACCTGAACAAGAAGTCCGAGGACAACGGCGGAGGCCCTCCCGGCAGGTAATCGCCAGCGGGGTCATGGAAATGGATAGACAATCCGCAGAACCTCGGGGGTGAGGTAGTTGGGCGACAGGACACTGTGATACAGAAGGACGGGAAGGCGCCACGCCAGCCCGCCCACAATGACGGCAGCCAGAATTCTGGTGCGGATTTCGGGACTCAGATCCCTCCCCGGAGGCCCCCAGAACGCCCATGCCCCGAGCAGGCAGATGGACAACCCGATGACGGAAAACAGGTCCTGGTCGGCCCAGAATTCCAAGTCGGGGTTCCAAAGCAGATTGAAAAGCAGCGCCCCCATGAAAAAAACGAGGAGGAAAATCCCCTCGCGGTTTTCCCCGGCGAACGTCCTCCAGTTATAGACGCCCAGTCCTCCCAGCAGGAGCAGCAATCCCGGGTATCCCGTCAGAATCGCCTGGTTCATGATGTGGTACAGGTGGCGCGGGTCGAAGGTGGAATACTGGTAATACATTCCGGTGTAGGGATGGGACGGGTCGATGAGGGGGATGATCTTCCCCATGCCGGCGTTGCTGGCCATGAAGAACGACAGGTCAAAGCCCCAGAAGTAGGCATACATCCCCGTCATCATGGCGGGGATCACCATGGCCGCGACGGCCAGCATCCTCAAGTCCGCCGATTCCCGGGGCATGCGCCGCCACAGGAGATAGACAAGGGCCGGGAAGATCCAGGCCACTCCAAGGTGGAAGAACGCACCGAGGGAGTAGGCAAGGCATGCCTTCCACACCGGTTGTCTTCCGGCGAGCGACTCCACACCAAGAATTCCAAAAGCCAGCAAAAAAAGCAGTTTCTGGACGTAATTCTCCACGGGAGCCATCGTCGCCTGGGACCAACTCCCCAGAAACAACACCACAAGCACGACGGGAGCGCCGAGCAGGTACCCCTTCCTCCACGCAACACGGGCCCACGCCAGGAAAACCAGAAGGGAAACGACGCCGATCAGGTTGTAGGTCGTCACCGGGTCGGACGACGTGAGGAAGTTCAGAATCCGGTGCCCGTAGGAATAGATGACCGTGACGCCGATGGAATCATAAGTCAGGAGCACGCCACGTTCAGACATTGCCTCGCGGGGAACGACATCCCCCGCAAAGAAGAGCGAATCGCCGAAGGCAAGCGTGGTGGAGCGAAAAACCCACAGCAGAGGCACGGCAAGGGCAAGGGCGTACCAGGGTGCGGCGTTCACACCCTGAGCAGTCTGTGTGTATAGACGCCTGGAATTTTCAACGAGGCTCGTGAAAAACGTACTGGGGAGGAGAAGCACAAGCAGCGGCGCCAGTGCGGCAAACACGCGATATGGGATGGGAAAGGCCCAAAGCTGAATCCCCGCCCAGTGCCATTCTCGCAACAATCGGGGGGACAGGAATAGATCCGCGAGAAAAAAGAAAAGTATCAGGAGGGAAAGCGGTGCGAAAAAAAGCGCCGCCTGGTGCCGACGGGACATCATGAGTCCGGCTCCCCGCTCGTGCCTTCCTCCTCCTGGCCCTCCGAACCCGCCAGCAACCCCAGGCAGGTGCCGATCAGGGACCAAAATATCGTGGAACGACCGGGAACCTGGAGGGGGAAGCTCGTCATCATGATGGAACAAAATCCGGCCAGCATCACCATGAGCGCCAGGGCAATCGCCCCCGGCCATCCGCCACGGCGCCTCACCCGATCCAGACCGTAGAAAATCGACAGGAGCATCGTCAGAAAAAGCACAATCCCGGGAATACCGGTCTCGGCGGCGATCTGGAGGTAATCATTGTGGGACTGGACGGCCAGGTAGCCAACGGTGCGCCGACGGGCATCAAGGATGGCACCGCTTTCATCCCGTTGTGATAGACGGGCCAGCGTCGGGAGATACTCATTGCCATAACGCCCGGGACCGGCTCCAAAGACCGGGTTGCGCCAGGTCACATCGGAAGCCACCGCATACATCAACATGCGTTCGCGCAGGGAATCATCCCGTCTATCCATCAGGGAGGCAAACCGCTGGAGGACCCGCACGCCGGAGGTATTCCACGGGCCGGGAACGGAGAACGCCACAAGCCCGGTAAAAATCACGATCAGGAGGGAGGAAACAAGAATGACGTTAAAGCGGTCGGCGGTACGAATGAAGGGAAGAAGCGTCCCTGCCCGGTAACTCCAGAACAGCGCACCCGCGAGAAAGAGCGCACCCAGTACCATGGCTGGAATCAGACCACCGATTACCGTGACGGCCAGAAGCAGGCAAAATCCACCAGCCAACAAGCGCCGGGGTATGTCGAGGAGGAGGAAAACCCGCAGCAGGCCGCAAAGGAAGATCGTCACCCATGCCTGGCGGGAACTGGTAAGAACTAGATGAAGAAGCAACAAGCCGATCAGGGGCACCAGCAGGGAGCGCCAAAGGAGGCGGCGACGGGTGCGGGGAACCCAGTCAAAAAGCACCATGGTGGCAAGGACGGCCATCGCGGCGGAGAAAGTTCCCGCATATTCCGGATTGCCCAGGGTGGATACTGAACCGGAGCTGACCATCCCCCCCTGAACCTGGCGGGTAATTCCCCGTTCCTGATACATCTCGATGGCATCGCGGGGGTCACCCCCATACACGAAGCGATTGATTTCCCGGACACCAAGCCCCCCGATCACACCAATCGCTCCCACCAGCGTCGCCGTGACGAGCATCCCAACAACCATCACACGGCAACGGCGCCAGTTGGGCAGGAACATCACTCCCAGCAGGGCACAAATTCCAAGGCCAAGGCGGGGCATCCATTCATTGAAGGAATGGCCGGGGACCGGGTTTATCAGGATACATATAGCAGCCCAGACGAGGAAAAGGGCGAGACTGAGGGCTGGAAGGAAGGCCGGACTCCAATAGCGCCGCCACGCCGGACCGAGCAGCGCCAACCCACCCACGACACCAGCCAACATGACCATGCCCTGGATGAATACCCACTTGGACATGATGATTTCCGCCCCCTCGATGACGTAGGAACGGAAGATCACGGTGGGGACAAAAAAGAGGGGGGTAATCACCGCCAACAGGACAAGGATGACAAATCCCACCCACTCCACGATGGAGAATAACCCCCTGCCCACTTTGTCAGTCGTCTCTTTCATGAGGTTTCAGTCGAAAGCCATGCCCTGTATGGAAGCAAAATCATTGATCGTCTTCATGGGAACCGGAAAGATTCGAGGCAGGATTGCGCCCAAGACCGACGCGCCGGGAAAACCATGAACGAACAACCTGCGGACTCCCAACTGGAAAAATCCGAAAATCCTGAGGATCAGGGTTCACTCGTCCGCATCGATGATGTGGAGAACTGGGACTCCGTACTCCTTCCGGCGACCCGGGCTGACACCAGAAACAC
>JAFIGB010000462.1 GCA_020831705.1 Candidatus Sumerlaeia bacterium
AGAAAAAACAACGGCAAGTTCATCCTCAGAATTGAGGACACTGATGTCGAGCGATCCACAACGGCATCGGTCGAGCAGATCCTTTCCTCCCTTCGCTGGCTGGGCCTTGATTGGGACGAGGGCCCCTTCTTTCAAAGCCAGCGGATGTCGATCTATTACGAGCACCTCGACCGGCTCCGTCGTGAGGGAAGAATCTACCCCGCCTTCGAAACGCGCGAGGAACTCGACGCCATGCGCGAGGAGGCGATGCGCAACAATACGCCCGTCTATAACCGCGCCTCGCTCAAGCTCCCGCCGGAGGAGGTCCAGCGTCGTCTCGATGCCGGGGACACCTTCGTGTGGCGCTTCAAGGCACCCGACGAGGGCGTGACCAAGGTTCCCGAGACACTCCTTGGCAGCGACGAGGAATGCTCCTTCAGGAATGTGGAAATTGGTGACTTCATCATCACCCGCCCGGGCACCCTCAAAAACCCCGGCGTGCCGCTCTATAACTTTGTATGCGCCGTGGACGACGCCGTGATGCAGATCACCCATGTCATACGCGGGGCCGATCATCTTACCAACACCGCCAAGCAGGTCCTCCTCTACGAGGCCTTCGGCTACAAGGTGCCCACCTTCACCCACCTGCCGCTCATCATGAAGAACAACAAGAAGATGAGCAAGCGTGACGAGGATGCCGATCCCCGTTATCCCGTCAGTATATCCGCACGGCGCGACCTTGGGTATCTGGAGGAGGCGCTGGTCAACTTTTTGGCGCTGCTGGGTTGGAGCTTCCCCAACGACAGGGAGTTTTTCACCCGCGAGGAATTGATAGACGCCTTCGTTCTGGAGCGCCTTCAAAAGTCCAACGCCAATTTTGACGAGGACAAGTTGCTTCACCTCAACGGCCTTTGGATTCGCGACCTGCCGAAGGAAACAATCACCCGGAGGGTCCGCTTGTTTCTGGACCATGCAGGGCTTGTGATCGAGGGGAAGGACGATGCGTGGTACGAGCGGGTCATTAGCCTCGTTCTGGAGCGCTGCCGACTGCTTTCGGATGTTCCCGCCGCCGTGGAGTATTTCTTCCTCACACCGATCACCTACGAGGCCAAGGGCGTGAAGAAGTTCTTCCAGGAGGAGGACTCGGGAAACCGACTCGCCGACATCATCGATGTTCTGGAACGTATAGACCCCTTCATCGAGGCAAACATGGAGGCACCGTTGCGGGAATATGCGGACAAGGCCGAGGTCGGCTTCGGTAAGGTTGCCCAGCCGGTCCGTCTTGCGGTGACCGGTCGCACCGCCAGCCCGGGTCTGTTTGAAATCCTTGAAATCCTCGGCAAGGAAACCGTCCTCAAGCGGCTTCACAAGGCCCTCGACTATATTCAGGGGCGTGCCACCGAGGAGGCGTGACCGCTTTCCTTGCAGTTGGGACCACCATGGCCTATCGTTGGGAGGCTGGCTGAAAAATCGCCAGCTTTCCCAGCCCTCCGGAGCAACGTCATGCTCATTCGCATTGCCCAAGTCCCCATTCTCCTCCTTTCCCTGCTGTTACTCCTGCCGCCCCATGGCTTCTCCCAACCATTGGGAACGGTCACGCCCCCTGCGGGGAGCGTGATGGAAAGCGATGGGGGGGAACTTCTCCGCATTGGGTACCTGCGCCGCGAGGCCACCGGTCACCCGGGGGAACGACTGCTTGAAAACTTCCGCCAGCGCCTACTCGACGACACGCAATTCCGGGAGGCCCTCCGCGAAGCGGGATATACAGGAGACAACCCGATCGGCCTGTTTCCCTGTGATGGCGCCGAGGACATGGTTCGCCGCCTCAACACCCGGGAATTCGACCTCGCCTTCACCCCGGCCACGATATACGCCCGTCAGCAGGCGGACTACCAGGTTGTCCTGAAGGCCCGCCGCCCCGGTGATTCCTTCTCGCCGGGCGGCGTTGTCAGGCGCTTCGGTGTCGTCTTCGTGAGCCCAAGAAGTCCCCTCTTTAACATGGAGGAGATCACCGCCGATGACCTAAAGGAGGAACTCAACCGCCAGCGCCTTGCCGTTGTGAGTACACAAAGTGTCGCGGGATTTCATGCGCCCCTCCTGGAATTGTCCCGCTTCCTGGGGACGCGCCACTCCTCCGCGGGGTATCTTTGGTTTGAAAACTCCAATGAGGTCGTCAAGGCGGTACTTTCCGGCCTGACCGACATCGGCGTGTGTGAGCTCAGTGCCATTGACCAGGTGCTTGCCTCCAATGGCCTGTTGGACCCGGAGGCTTCGGAGTCTATACAACGATCGCAGCGCGACCGGTATGTCCGGGAGGTTCTCAAAACCCGCCCGGTGATCACCGATCCCGTGCTGATGCGTCCGGAACTTGCCCAGCGCCAATCAGCCCTTGGGAGGCAGCTGATCACCCATCTCAGGGAGGCATCGCTGGAGGGCGATTTTGGCCCGATTCAATACCTCACGAGCAACAACGTGGAATATCGCGGACTGGTGGACCTGTTGCGCCAGTTTGATCGCACCGTGGGCGAGGTCGTTCGTTGAGCGCGAAGGGACCGAATAAACCCCGGCGCGGGAGACGCAATGTATCCCCCTGGCCGGTGATCGTCACCCTCGTGATGCTGGGGGCCGTACTGGCAACACTCCTTTGGCTGAGGGACCGCCTCATCGAGGGGGAGGAAAATCTGGTGCAGGGAACGGTCCTGCGATTTGAATCCACCGAGGTGCTTGGCCGCCCCGAGGCACCCGGTATTGTGTTCGCCGATGTGGAGACACTTGCCGAAGCCTCCACGGGGAGCTTCATCCGCGAGATATACGTGACGAAGTCGGTCCTGGGACGGGGGGAAATCACCATCCATCCCTTCCACGCCGACCTTGCCGATCCCGATTGGCGGGAAAACCGCCCCTGGCTGCGCCTTCCCGTTGGCGAGGGGCCCGATGGATATCTCTACCTTGACCTGAACATGGCGACACTTCGCGCCGTCAATGGCGCCATTGGGCTTGTTCTTGTTCTCCTGGTGGGAGGGTTCGGTTTCCTCATCCTGAGACAACGCCAGAAGGAAGCCCGCCTGGACGAGGTCATTCAGGAACTGGAATCCAATCGCGCCCAGGTGATCCAGCTGGAACGTCTCGCCCTGGCAGGCCAGCTTTCCGCCAATGTCTTTCATGACATCAAGAAGCCGGTCCTCAATATCAAGCACGAGAGCTCCGACCATCTGGAGGGGGATGGCAGGCAACCGAGCGAGGTCCTCCGCGCCGCCCGGGAACAGACGACCCTCTTTCTGGAGATGCTCCGCGACCTTGGCATGGAAAGCTTTGTCAATGCGCGAACGGATGAGCAGGAATGGTGCAGCCTCCCCGACCTGGTGGAGCGTTCCCTCCGCCTCGTGAGGTATGAACAGGAGGACATTGAGATCCAGACCGTCTATACACCGCCGGACGGCGCCTTCCTCATCAAGGCCCCTCCGCATCGCATGGTCCAGGTCTTCAGCAACCTGATCCTGAATGCCTTCCAGGCCATGGGAGGAACCGGCCAGCTTTATATACATGTGGAATCCGTTGGGAAGGGTTCCATCGTGCGCATGGAGGATTCAGGTCCCGGAATTGATCCGTCCAGGCGGGACGACCTTTTCTCCCCCTTCGTCACAACACGGGCAGGCGAGGGGGGCAGCGGCCTCGGGCTGTATATCAGCCGCTCGATCATCACGGAAATCGGCGGGACAATCCGCATCGACACACCGCAAAAGCTTGGCGGGGCCTGCTTCCTCATGGAACTTCCGAATCCCGAACCGGACGGGGAAACCTCGAAATCCGGTGAATAGAAAGCACCGGATCATCACGCAAGTCAGGAGTCGCCGTTCCCCCACCAGAAGATCGCCACCGTCACGACAAACCAGATTCCGACGAATAGCTGGATGGTTGCAAAGGGGGAAATGAGAGCGGCTGTCTGCCCGGCAAGCCATGACCCCAGGGGCATGGCGCCCCCGAAGACGAGGGTCCAGATTCCCATGACACGACCACGAATGGCGTCGTCTATACTCAATTGAATCGTCGTATTCGCGGTGGAGAGAAAGGTGATGCCACCAAGGCCTGCGAGGGCAAGGCAGGGCATCATCAGCCAATAATTGCGCGTGAGGGTCATGAGAATCAGGCCGACCATCATCACGGAGACGCCGCCGTAGGCCTGAAGCTTCGGGCGCGCCCTGTCGGTCCGCCCCGCCACAAAGAGCGCCCCGAGAATCGCCCCCAGCCCGAATATTCCCATGAGGACGCCGTATTGCGCCTCCTTGAGATTGAGCTGTTCCTGGGCAATGGCGGGCATCAGGGTATCGAACGACCACCCGAAGGTGGTGAAGCATGCCAGCATGATGAGCATGTTCCGCACGGCCTTGTTGCGGAATACCTCCCGCCATCCCTCGGCCATCTGACCCAGGCGACCCAGGGTGGAGGGTATGATCGTCCGCGGCTTGAGTCGCAGGCACGACAGTGTTCCGATCACGATGAGGGAACACGCCGCATCGAGAAAAAAGACCATGGATGCACCCAGCCAGGCCATGATGAACCCGGCAAGGATGGGACCGATAACCCGTGTCAAATTAATCAGTGCAGAATTGAGGGCGATGGCGTTGAGGAGACGATCGCGTCCGACAATTTCCACCACGAAGGACTGGCGGGTGGGCACCTCGAAGGCAAAGGCAGTCCCTCCCAGAAACGCCAGGGCAATGAGGAGCGTGGGGGTGGCATTTCCCGACCAGACAAGAAGCCCCAGCGAAAGCGAAATGAGAAAGGCGAAGCACCGGGCGATGATGATCAGGCGGCGCTTGTCCATGGAATCGGCGAGACTTCCAGCCAGGGGGGCAAACACCAGAAGGGGAAGGGCCGCCATGGCAAAGGTGGCCCCGAGAAGCTCGTAGGAGCCGGTCATCTGGAAGACAATCCAGCCGAGGGCGGTGCGCCGCATCCAGGCACCGGTGAAGGAAATCCCGAGCCCTGCAAAGAAATATCTGTAATTTCGATCGCCGAGGGCGTTGAACGTATTTGCGCTCCATCGCTGAATTCCCGACTTGCGGGGATCCTCGAGGGAGGGCTTGGGGATTTCGGAAATTGTTTCGCGCATGAACGACCCGGCGGTGGACTTCCCGTCAATTCGACACGGAGCCTCCCACATATGCCGGAACCGGGCCAACCCGGTTTTTCAGGGGGACAAAAATACCCCCGCGGTGATCACCCGAAGGAAACCATCGCGGGGGGGAACAGGCGGATTGCCGCGGGTCTAGTCGTCCAGAAGCATCCAGTCGACGACACTGGTATCCTGCTGAAGCTGAACACCGCTTCCGCTGGCGAAGTTGATCCAGCCGACATTGCTGCCCCAGGCCATGCCATCGAACTCCCCTGTTTCCGAGTCGATGGTCACCTGCGAGGCGCCAACACTGGTGGTATCAAAAAGAATCCACCCGATGTTTTCACCCCAGGCATATCCGGACAGATTGCCTGCGCCGTCGTTGTTCACGCCATGGTCGGTTCCGTCGTTTGTATAGGCAACGCCATCGTCGGGACCATCGCCGAACCAGATCCAGCCAACGTTCTCGCCCCAGGCAAAACCGGAGAGATGATTGTCGGTGACGACCACGCCGTCCTCGGCGGAGGGATGGAGATTGATCCATCCAATGTTCTCGCCCCAGGCAAGGGCATTGTCGGGATCGATGTTGGATTGGGCCGTGGCGGTGCTGGCGAGGCAGGCTGCCAACACCATCGCAAAACCACCCAGGTATCGTTGAGTCTGTTTCATGTCACGACCCCCTTAGTGGACAATGTTCCCGAAGGGATTTGATGACGTGGAGATTTCCCGGTAATCTGCCGAGTTGCCGGAAACGCCTGCGTCATCATCCTCATAAACGGGGTTCTCGCCGCCGGTGCTGCTACCCTGATAGATTGGGTTGCCGTTGGCAAAGAGCGCCACGCCATTGTTGTTACCACTCGTCATGTTGCCGCGAACGCGGTTGCCCGTACCATGTATGCTGATGCCGGCGGCATCGCCGTCTGTATTGACATGCCCACTGACAATATTCTCGCAGACATCCACGCCGGAGCCTTCTATACGAATGCCATTACCTTCGTTGCTGGAAACAACGCAGGAGCGGACCGTTCCCGAACCGCCAGGGCAGTGAAGCCCATGTCCCGTGTTGCTGCTGAACAGGCAGGAGGAAATTTGGAAGGAGGAAGCATCAACCACCGCACCATTGTGGCCATTACCGACACAGCTGACATTGGTCATCTGTACCACAGCACTTTCGATTTCCATACCGTCCAGCCCATTGCCGGAGGAATCCGTATCGCCAACACTGAGGTGATCGGTTTTTCCACACAACAATCCACTTCCGCCATTGTCCGTGATGGAGGAGCCGCTGACCCTGGCGCGCTTGGAAATGGAATAAGATCCAAATCCAACAAGTGCGAGGTGGTCACCATTGCCACTGACGACCGAGTCGCGAAGGTGATAGGAGGATGGACAAACTTCATCGGCACCAACTGAGGCGTCGAAATGAATGCCGTCACCGGCGTTGCTGGAAACTTCGCAACGATCAAGGGAAAGGGACAGATTTTCGGCGTTCTCGCCCGCAGTAAAGTGAATACCATTACCACCGCAGTGGGAGATACCCACTTCCACAAGGGAGATTTCAACGGTCCCGTTGGCGTCCAGGCAGACAATACCACCGGAGGCGTTATTGACAAAGCCGTCGAGGGCTCTCTTCGCATCCGCCTTGGAAAGTCCTTCGGGGCTGGACGACGTTGTCAGGCGGAGACCGGCGTCGCCATTGTCATTCACCCTGCATGAATCGAGGGAAACCACGCAACTTCCATTGGCATGGATGCCGTTTCCGCCATTGGAGGACATTTCCACCTTGGTAAAGGCCAGGGACAGTGTTTCGGAAGGTTCACCTTCGCTCATGGCCACCTGCTCCAACAAGAAACCGTCACCGCCATTGTTGCTGATGCTTACCCCTTCGGACTTGTTGCTTCGGGAGGAGTTGTAGGTCTTGGCCTTGAGCCCCGGTGTTACCTGAGCCGTCAACCAAACCCCGTGGCTGGCATTGTTTGCGCAAACACCACCATCAATATCAAGGATTGCATTCACGACACGAATGCCCTCCTCGCCATTTTGATTCGTTTCACAACGACGGAAGGATACATCAACGAAGGAATCCTCGGGGCAAAGGGTGCTCACCCCGCTTCCCGTATTGCCGGAAAAACTGCTGTCCTCGAAAATACAGACAGCTTCAAGACCGCTGGAGACATCCACAAGGAATCCGGACCCACCATTGGAAATCCCACCGGTTCTGTTGCTCCGGGTTGAGTTGTATGTCTTTGCCTTGCTGGAATCATTGAAGGCGACATGGAAACCATGGCTGCCGTTTGCACTGCTTTCGCAGCGATCCAGGTTGAGGCTGGCGTTTTCCACAAAGACGCCCTCTTCGCTGTTGCTGCCCGACTCGCAACGATCCAGGGCAACAGTCACGTAGCTCCCTTCCGGGCAGGTGATGGAAAATCCGCGCATGTCATTGCCGGAAAAGATGCTGTCAGAAAAATGCAGGGAGGATTCCATCGCCTCGGCCACATCTATCAACACACCGTGGCCGGTGTTGTTCTTTGCGGCGATTTGGATTTCCTTGCCTGTCTGGGGATTGCGGCCCGTGCGGCCCTTGGCAAGTGTCACATGAAATCCATGGCCCGAGTTGTCACTGACCTCGCACCGATCAACGGCGACGGGTGGTGTATTGACAACGGTAATGCCAGAGGAACCATTGGACACGGAGGTCACATTTTTCAGGGAAATGGATTCATTGAGAAAGCCGTCCGCCGGGCCGTCCACCAAAACACCATGGCCCATATTCCCGCGGCAGACGGTGTTTTCAATGCCACCATTGCTGATGGTGATCCCGTTGCCGCCATTGCGGGATGCGGAGGACCCCCAGCACCACAGGGTATTATCACCGGTGGAAAGGGCGTGGATGCCGTCGCCCTGATTGTCATTACAAACGGAGTTGTGAATTTCGCCGCTGGTCAGGCTGATGCCGTTTCCCTGGCAAAAGGAGGCGCGCACGCCCCAGCACCAAAGCTCACCGCCGCTGTCGCGGGCATTGATGCCATCGCCACCCCAGCCAACGAGGTTGCCGTTGCGGACGGTGACATTGTCCGCTCCCGGGGAGACGTGGATGCCGTCCTGGGAGCCTTCGCCGCCGTGGAGGGTGAAGCCACCAAGATCGAGGGTCACATCGGAGGCGGAAATGGTGATTCCATGACCAGGGTCGGAAAGATCGAGGTTTCCACAAACCTCATAACGTCCCGGTTCACTGATCACATGGGGGAGGGAGGAAATGCATCGGGCAGGGCTAACCTGATCGAGGCGTTTCATGGTGGGTTGGGGGGGTCCCGGTGGGGGGAAGAGGGAACTGGCACCAGCCATTGATACCATGGTTCCTGCGATGAGCATGATTGCTGGAATTCTCCAGACTGAACGGACACGATGATTCATGGCACTGCTCCTGTAAGAGAGGTGGGGTGTGGGGGCACAAAATTTCGCCCGGCCCTGGAGTTGATTGCTCGCTACAGAGGTGTGAGGACCCTCCAGTGGAAGGGCGAAAAGGTATCGTTGAATTAATAGTCGGCCCTTTTCCGAAAGTTGTCACATATTTTTTGTGAGTTTTTCGGCCTCCCAGTTGTTTCATCGTCACAATTTGATTCATGAGGGGTATTCAACGGTCTCGTGGAGATGGTCGGCCCTGCGTTCCCCGGGGAGGTGAAGCCCCATTCAGGGACTCCGTGAGTGCAGCACCAGGGGT
>JAFIGB010000463.1 GCA_020831705.1 Candidatus Sumerlaeia bacterium
TGGGCGCCCTGGGGGAGGATCGGTCGGTTATCAACTTCGAAAATCGTTACCGCTGTTCTGATGGTACCTACCGATGGATTGAATGGCGCTCCATTCCGAAGGGTGAGCTGATATATGCAGCGGCCCGGGATATTACCGAAAGAAAGAAGGTTGAGGAAAGCCTCCTTCTCAGCCGTGAGCAGTTTGAACTCGCCGTGGCAGGGTCCAACGATGGCATCTGGGACTGGAATCTTCGTGATGGAACCCTGTATTATTCCCCTCGTCTCAAGGAGCAATTGGGGTATGCCGATGATGAGCTCCCGTCAAGCTATGAAACCTTTGAGCGCCTTGTGTGTCCCGAGGACCGGGACGAGGTCATTTTGCAGGCTGAACGCCACCTGAAGGGGGAAACCCCGGCGTTTAACATGGAGTACCGCATGCTTCACAAGGATGGCAATTATCGCTGGATTCATACCCGGGGAAAGGCTGTTCATGGCCCCGATGGGGTGCCTGTTCGCATGTCCGGCTCGCATACAGACATCACCAGGCGCAAGCACTTCGAGGAGGAGCTTCTGAGGCACGCACGCCTTCAGGAACTGTTGATGCGAATTTCCTCCACGTATATAAGCCTGCCCGTCGATCTGGTGGATGCGATGATTGAAAAATCACTCGGGGAAATAGGCGTCTTTATGAATGCCATCCGTGCATATCTCTATGATTATGATTTTGAGCGCGAGATGGCCATCAATACCCATGAGTGGTGTGCCGATGGCACCGAGCCGTTTATAGACAAACTCCCGGAGATCAATTTCGCCACCGGTGTTACCATGGTTGAACAGCATCGGTCGGGAAACTCGGTGGATATCAACGACGTTTCCAGCCTGCCGGATGCTGAACTCAAGGCGTTCCTTACGCTCCAGGGCGTCAGCAGTCTGACAACCTCACCACTCATGGACGGGGAGCGCTGCCTTGGGTTTCTCGGCTTCGATTTTGACACCGTCGACAACCCGCGATCTGAGGGGGAACGGGGCCTTCTTGAGCTGTTCGCCCGCATGATGGTCAATGTCAGGAAGCGACGGGAAATCGAGGAGGAACTGCGACAAAGCCGCATTCAGGCGGATGCCGCCAACAAGGCCAAGAGTGACTTCCTCGCCAACATGAGCCATGAAATCCGCACCCCGATGAACGGGGTGATTGGCATGACAGGCCTCCTGTTGGATACGGACCTGAGCGTCGAACAACGTCGATACGCGGAGACGGTCAAGACAAGCGGGGAGGCCCTTCTTGCCATTCTGAACGACATCCTGGACCTTTCGAAAATTGAGGCCGGCAAATTCGAACTGAGCACCATTGATTTCGATCTGTATCAATTGATAGACGACATGGTGACCCCCCACGCCATGCGTGCCCAGGAAAAGGGGGTCGAGTTTGTCGTCCATATTGCTCCCGGCGTGACCCGGCGCCTTCACGGTGACCCGGCCCGGATTCGCCAGATACTTGTGAATTTGCTCGGAAATGCCGTGAAATTCACGTCCCGCGGCGAGGTCTCCCTCCATGTCAGGCAGGATGCGGTGGAGGGCGACCGTGTGACCCTGCGCTTCGATGTTATAGACAGCGGTATTGGCATTCCCCGGGACAAGGTGGGGAAGCTGTTCCAGCAGTTCAGCCAGGTGGACAACTCCACGACCAGGCGATATGGAGGAAGTGGGCTTGGCCTGGTGATTGCCCGACAACTCACGGAAATGATGGATGGGGAGATCGGCGTTGTCTCCAGGGAATCGGACGGGTCGGTGTTCTGGTTCACCATCCGGCTTGACGGGGCCGTGTGCGACTGGGATCAAAGTGACCACGGCGATTTGTCTATACGGGAAAGGCGCGTCCTTGTGGTGGATGACAACCGCACCCAGCGCGAATATCTGGTCGCGCGGCTTCAGGAGGAGGGTGGGGTCGGGGAGGCCGCCGTTGATGGACCAGCGGCGATTGAAAAAATTCGCAATGCCCGCGAAACGGGGATCCCCTTCGATGCCGTGATTGTGGACCTGGAGATGCCGGGAATGGACGGCCTCGCCCTTGCCTCCCAAATCCGGGAATATGCCGGGGAACAATCGCCCAGGATCATCCTCCTCACCCCGGTCAACAGTGGCCTTGGAACCAGGGTTGCCGTGGAGGCAGGGGTCACAGCGACCCTGCACAAACCGGTGCGACTCGTTGACTTGCGCATGGCGGTCCTGGGGCCAAGTCATTTGAAATCAGATGTCGGCAGTGAAAAAGGCACCGGCGCAGGATCCCCAAAAAAGACTGCGGCACGGAAGGTTCTCCTCGTCGAGGACAACGCCACCAACCGCATGGTTGCCACGGCGCTTTTGCATAAGTGTGGCGTGGCGGTTGAGTGCGCCGAGGATGGCGCCAGCGCCCTGGAGATGCTGTCAGGCGGCGATTACGACCTGATCTTTATGGATATACAAATGCCCGGGATGGATGGCTTTGAAACCACGGCGAAGATTCGCGAGACCGAAAGGGCGACTGGGAGCCGGGCGATCATCGTTGCCATGACCGCCCATGCCATGAGTGGCGACAGGGAAAAGTGCCTGGAGGCGGGCATGGACGACTACCTCGCGAAGCCCATTAGCGTGGAGGGCATCGGCAATGTCCTCGCCAGGTGGCTTCCCGAAGCCGGGGAAATTCCCGGACCCAGGGATGTCTAGTCAGGCCTTCAGGTCCGCCACGGCTTTTTCCAGCCTACCGAGCGTTTCCTCCATGTCGCCAACCGTCTCGTAAAGATGGGGGGACATGCGGAGGAACCCGCGTCTATACACACAAAACACACCGTGGTTTTTGAGAAGAGACTTCGCCACGGCGGCCGTGTCGATGCCCTCCTTCTGGGCTGTCACGATGGAGGAGGCATGCTTGCCGCCGCGCTGGGACATGACCGTCCAGCCCTGGGCCTCCAGTCCGTCCTCCAGCACCTTGCAAAGCTCGCGATTGTGGGTGGAAATCCGCTCGGCACCGATGTCGAGGAGGAGATTGAGCGATTCCCCCATTGCCATGAAGCCGCCCATGTTGGGCGATCCCTCCTCGAAACGCCGCGCGGTGGGGTCGGGGGGGAGGTCGAGCCGATGGAATTCGGTGAAGTTCTCGCGTCCCATCCAGCCAATGGAGGTGTCCTTGAAAAGGTCGAGCTTGTCACGGGAAACATAGAAAATGCCTGCTCCCTCGGGGCCGAGGAGCCACTTGTGGCTGTCTGCCGAGAGAAAATCGACGCCGAGTTCCTTCACGTTGATGGGAAACACGCCGAGGGTCTGGATGGCATCGAGGCAGAAAAGGGCGCCGTATTTACGGCAAAGCTCGCCGATGGCGGCGAGGTCCTGACGAAACCCGGTGGAGAAGTTTGCCGAGGTGGCCGCTACGAGGCGGACGCTCCCCTGGCGCAGCAGGTCCTCCAGATCCTCCAAGTTGTAGCGGTAATCGCGCTCGGGCCAGACACGCCGCTTGATTCCATAATCGCGCTCGGCAGCAATCCACGGCAACCAGTTGGCCGGGAAGGTGTTTTCCTCCACGATGACAACATCGCCCGGCTTCCAGTCGAGACCGTAGGCAACATTGTTCAGACCAAGGGTGGTGCTTTTCGCCAGGGCAATTTCCGAGGGGTCACAACCAAGCATCCGTGCCGCCGTCTGGCGGACCTTTCCCAGCCGAATTTCCCAGTTGCCGTAGCGGGCGCTGCCGTATTTAGCCGCCTCCTCGCCGTATAGACGAAACATCTCGGCGGTGCGCCGGGGAATGGGGGAAGTCCCCGCATGGTTGAGGTAGATATATTCCTCGCGAACGGGGAATTCGTTCAGGTCAATGCCAAGGGGATGGGAGGTTTGATTGCTCAACGGATGATTGCTCCTTGCGGTAATCGGGGCGGTGCCCGGTGTGGAGCCCAGTGAAGCCCCATCGCGCCGCTGATGCAAAGGTTAATCCTGCTTCCCGTCCCCCGTGCCCAACTCGCGGCATTCGGCGGCGAGAAAGGCCGAGTAAAGCTGGAAGGCGGGGAGGCCCGACACGAGGGTTGTCCGTGCCTCGCTTATCCGCGCTCCCCGCGCCCCGTGGAGCCACCGGCGAACGAGTCCGGTTGAACGGTCCAGGAGTTGGTGGGCGTTGCCAAGGGCATCCTGGGCCAGCGAGAAATCCCCAAAAAAAGGCACGGCGGGCACCACCTCCCTGATGGAGGCGAGAACCTCGCGAATCATCACCGAGGAGGCCTGCTCACGGTCGGGATACATGGCGCCCAGATCAAGCTCGTCCTGGTCGAGACGGTAAACCTCTCCCTCGGCCCTGCCGTGAATGTCGATGAGGAAGCGGCTTCGGGTGTGCACCCGTTCGTGGCCCCGGGCAAGCTCGCCCATGAAGCCTATCTTCTCGGTGTGGTCCACGATGGTCTCCTCGCGGACTTCTCCCGCGACAATGCAGAGGACATCGGGAAGGGCGATGTGCCCGAAGCCCGCACGATGCTCAAAGGTAAGGTGCCACTGATCCCAGGTGAAAAGGTGGGTATCGACGGGATCGGAGGCCACCATGTTTTTTTCCGAAATGGCGAAGGCCCGCAGGTGGAGGTCCCTGAAGTACTCCACCCATTTGGCGGCCTTCTCCTCGGTGGCAACACGGCGCATGATGCGGGGGGCCGGGGATCGAATCCATTGGCTGGCGGTCCACCCATCGACATCGAAGGTCTTTGCAAGGGCTGCCATCCGTTTTTCCCCGGGGGGGGATTGGCGATGGGCGAGAAGGACCAGCCATCCCGGCTCGTTTCCCGCCGTATTCCCCGATTGCAGCATCGCTCCGTATATCTCGGGGGGGAGGGCGTGGTGGTCGCCGGGTTGTTTGTCGCTGGAGGACATCGGTGGTGTCCCTTCCGTCACAGGTTCCCCCACATTGGATGGGAATCCCCCCCAGTTGGGTCAACCCGCTTCATGGTTGTGCTTGATCGTGTGGTGGGGTTTGGTAACCCTTCAGGAGAAGAAGGATCCAGGGGAGTAAACCGCGGTGGCACGACGTTTTCAGGAGGCAATCCAGCAGTTCGAGTCCTGGCTTCGGGTCGAGCGCAATCTTGGCCTGCGGACACGTCGTGCGTATGGGTACGATTTGGCCCGGTTTCTGGAGTTCAAAACGCCGGACCCGCAACGAGCGGCCACGTTGACGCTGGACCATGTGGGTGCGGGGGATCTTCGGACCTACATCCACCACCTGGAGGAGGATCGAAACTGCAAGCCGGCGACGCTTTCGCGGGTGCTTTCGTCCCTGCGGGTCTTTTTTTCCTTCTGCGTGGAGCAGGGCTGGCTGGAGGTCAGCCCGGCTGAGGGGCTGAGAAACCCGCGAAAAACAGGGAAACTGCCTGTTTATCTCCTCCCCGGCGAGCTCGCGCGGTTGTTTGACGCCCCGGACACGGAAACCCCGGCGGGCCTGCGCGACCGGGCCATGCTGGTGGTCCTGGCCTTCTGCGGCCTGCGCCTCCAGGAACTGGTGGGACTCGATCTGGGTGCGGTGCATTTCGAGAGCGCGTCTATACGTGTCCTCGGCAAGGGGAGCAAGGAGCGGCTGGTGCCGATGAACGGGGACGTGGAACAGGAATTGCGCCGCTGGTTGGAGGCCAGAAACGCCGCCGATGGCGAGAGGGCCGTCTTTACGAATCGGTTCGGAAGAAGAATCAGCGGAAGAATGGTGGAAAAGATCGTGGACAAGCATGTGCTCGCCGCCGGGCTGGACCGCCAGCGCTATTCACCCCACAAGCTCCGTCACACCTTCGCGACGCTGCTTCACGGCAACGACGTGGATCTTGTGGAAATACAGGCACTTCTCGGCCATTCCTCCATCAGCACCACCCAGATCTATACACATGTGGACCGCCGCCGCCTTCAGGATGCGGTGGAAAAGCTGGAGGTGCTTGAGTGAGCGAAGGCAGGACAATTTCCGAGGTGGGCGAGGAGGGGTTCCTGCGCCTGATGGCCCCCCTTTTTCGTCGCCAGACCGAGGGATTCCCACTCCCCCTCGGCGACGATGTGGCCATTTCCCCGCCCACGGCACCGGGATTTCGCACCGTCTGGACCGTTGATTCCATGGTCGAGGGCACCCATTTCCGCTGGTGGAGGAATCCCCTCGCCACGCCGGAGGCCCTGGGCCGCAAGCTCGCCGCGAGCAACCTCAGCGACCTCGCCTCCAAGGGCGCAGATCCCCAATATGCCCTCCTCTCCCTTGGCCTCCCCCCCCACGCCACCCTTGATGCCATCCAGGCCTTCCTGACAGGGCTTGTTGCGGAACTGGAGTCCCACGGCGCGCGTCTCATCGGTGGGGACACGGTTTCGGCTCCTGCCTGGACGCTGACGCTTTCCCTGACCGGCCTGCTTGCGGAGGATCTCCCCATTGCCGCCCGCCATCGTGCACGGCCCGGTCATGGTGTCTATATCACGGGAAACCCCGGGGAAAGCGGGGCGGGTCTTTGCCTCCTCGAATCGGAATCGGAATCGGAATCCTCCGACCCGGCCCACCTGGAAATGGTTCGCCGCCATCTGGTGCCCTCCCCGCGTATAGACACCGGACGCAGGCTTCTGGCCCTCCGCGACATCTCCATGATGGACGTCTCTGACGGCGTCGCCCATGACGCCCAGGCCATCGCCTACCGGTCGGGTGTTGCCATCACGTTGGACGAGGATCTCCTCCGGCCATCACCGGCACTGGCCATAACCGCCGATTTTCTCAACGTGGACCCCATGAATCTTGTCTATCACGGTGGTGAGGACTTCGAGTTGCTGTTCACCACCGGCGCCCCGGAGGCGGAAGTCCTTGCCATCGATCCCATCATTCGAAAAATTGGCACCGTCGAGGCGGGAACGGGTCTTTTTCTCCGCGGAGGGAGCAGACGCATCCCCCTGGATCCCAGAAACTTTGAGCATTTTCCCCAGTCCTGATGAACCCATCCCCCTTCCAAGCGAGCCAACCGTGATCCCGGAAATCCTGACAATCACCATCCCGTCGATGGAGACGGAGGCCGACTTTGCAAAGGTCAGCGCCGCGATAAAGTCCCTCCCCGGGATCTTTTCCGTGGAGCGCGATGAGACCACCACCGAGACCATTCATGTGATGCTCGATGCGGGGCAACTCCCCAGCCATGCCGTCCACGGAACCATTGAATCCGCTGGGTTTAAGACCGAAAAGGGTGATCCCCGGTGACCTCCCCCACCACTTTCGCGCCCCTGGCCGTTACCCTTTGTCTTCTGATTCTGGGGTGCTCCCGAACCACGGTGGCCGAGGAAATCGCCGACACCCTGATTACCCCCTCCCCGGCGGATCGCATTCATGAACTCATCAATCAACGGCAACTTTCCAGCGCCCATTGGGGAATTCTGATCGAGACGGTGGAGGGGAGGGTGCTCTTCGCCCACAATGCAGATCGTGGTTTCACCCCGGCATCGACACTCAAGATCATCACGACGGCAGCGGCCCTGGATATACTCGGCCCCGACTATACATTTGAAACAAAACTTGAGGCGATCGGCACCACCGACGACGAGGGAACCCTCCACGGAGACCTTGTCATCACCGGTTCGGGGGATCCGAGCCTTGGTTCGTGGCATCTCGACGAGGAAAATTCCCGGGAGGCCGTCCTTCAGGGCTGGAAGGACTCCCTGGTCGACGCGGGAATCAGGCGGATCGAGGGGAAAATCATCGGGGATGGCCGTTTTTTCACCGAGGAGTACTTCAATACAGCCTGGCCTTATGGTTTTCTGGTTTATTGGTTCGGGGCGGGTACGAGCGGGCTTGCCTTCGAGGAAAACGCATGGCGGGCCACCATTCGACCCGGTGAAAACGTCGGCGATCGACCACGTATAGACATCAATCCGGACACCGGTTTCTTCTCGGTCATCAATGACGCAACAACGGGGGAGGAGGGGTCCGCAAGCGACGCCAACAGCATCAACCACCAGGTGGAGGGGAACACCTTTCGGTTCACCGGGAACATTGCCGTCGACCACGAGGTCATCAATCGCCGCGGTGCCGTTTGGGACGGCCCCCGCTACGGCCCATGGCTCCTCATGGAGATGCTGGAGGATGGGGGGATTCCCGTCACGGGCGGGGCCCTGAATGTCCTCCAGCTCGAATCACCCCAGGCCATCGACGAGGCAGCGGAACGCCGGTTGCTGGATGTCTATACGTCTCCACCCCTTTCCCGCCTCTCGGAGGTTGTCAATCGCGTGAGTCAGAACTTTTTCGCCGACCAGATCCTTCGCACCCTCGGCAGGCTGGAGCGAAACGAGGGGAGTTATCGCAGCGGCATCCAGGTCGTTGGCGACTGGATGGAATCGATCGGCGCCCCGGATGTCGAAAACCTGCACATGCGGGACGGCAGCGGCCTTGCCCCCCAGAACGTGGTCCAGCCCCGCCACCTGACCCATGTGCTAAAGTGGGCGGAATCAGTCGAACACGCCCCGGCCAGGAAGGCCCTCCGGGAGTCGATGTCGTCTGCGGGAAACAGTGGATATCTGACGCGCCGATATTCCAACGCCCCCGGTTACGCCGATATTCGGGCCAAGACGGGATATATTGGCTTTGCAAGGGGCATCACCGGATATACAACGAATGCCGATGGTGATCGCCTTGCGTTTGCCATTCTTTGCAATAATTACTCCACCACCAATGCCGTGGTCGACGAGGTGGCGGACGCGATTGTCGTCATCGCAGCCAATGCCGGAACCCGGAACTATACAAAGCAGCCATGACACCACGTCTCCTCCATTTGCCCTTCATTCTCCTTCTTGCGGCAGCGGGCTGTTCCCTCCCCGACCAGCAGGGAAAAAACAATCAGTCGCCTTCCGTAATCACTCCCCCGCCGGTGCTTCGGGATCCCCAGCCCGGCTTCCAGTCGCCGACCCTTGAGATGGGCGATGCGGAATATATCGCGCGGCTGGAGGAGGAGACACACCGGGCACGCCCCCGGGGCCTTCCCCGCCTGGAGCGATCCAGTGCCCTGGATGCGGGGGCGCTGCTCCATGCCCGGGACATGGCCGAGAGAAATTATTTCGCCCATGACTCCCCGGAGGGATCGGAGCCAACGGACCGCGTCGCCACCGCCGCCCCGCTGGCCATTGTTGCCGATATCAAGGAAAACCTCTTCTTTTATGAGTCGAACCGCCTCCCTCCACCGGCGGAACGGGCCACTGCCGCCCATCAAAGCCTGATGAATTCCCCCGGCCACCGGGAAAATATCCTCAATAACCGTTCAACCCACCTGGGGCTTGCTGTTGTTCGTGTTTCTGAGGGCGGCATGACCCGCGAATATACCGTCCAACTTTTCGGACGTGACCTGGGCTTGTGGTTCGAGGGCCTTCCCCCGACATCGTGGAGCACCGCCACGGGTGCCAACAGCTTCCCCGTTGGATTTTATCGCAACGACATCGAGCTATACATCGTCGACCGGGACCATCCGGGACGTGAATACAGTTTTGATCGCAGACGATACACCATCGGCGGGTTTCTTCCACGCCTTGGACCGAACAATCGCAGCATCC
>JAFIGB010000465.1 GCA_020831705.1 Candidatus Sumerlaeia bacterium
GACAATGGAGGGGGACGAGGCGCTGTTGGCCTTGGAAATCTTCTGGCGAAATGATCGGTGGAACCTCCTCTTTGAACAAGGAGGGCAGGATCGCCCTATACGGAGGTGAGTTGCGCCCCATCTCGTCTTCCCCTACGATTAGCCGTTGCGGCCATGCCCCCATATCGATTGCACTGTATCCCACGCTGCCTTCCAATGCGGAATTCGGCGGCAATACTCCCAGCCGCACCATGAAGTGCGCCCATTTGGAGACGTTTTACTACGTGATGGAAACACCCATTCACAGGTACCCGCGCCGGATGACTCGTGAAGAGTTCCTGCCTGGCGCCTACAAATATATGTACCTTGCGCGGACCCTTGATGAGCGATTCCTGGAGCTTTTTGCCAAGGGCCTCGCCCGGGGAACGGTCTGTACCGGCATCGGCAACGAGGGCACCACGGTGGGGACCTGCATTCCCTTCCGTCCGGGCAAGGACCCCGTGTCCCTCCTTCACCGCGATGTTGCCGGGCACCTGCTTTTTGGCTCCTCCATTTACGAGCTTCTTTGCCAGTACATGGCAAATGCGGAAAGCCCCACCCATGCCCGCGAAGGCAATGTCCACCATGGAAGGGCAGACCAGCGCCGCTACCCCATGATCAGCCACCTGGGCCAGATGCTCAGCGTTACCGCCGGGGCAACCTGGGGGGCACGCTGCGGGGGCGAGGAAGTCTTCGGCCTTGCCGTCATCGGTGACGGCGGCAGCAGCACCGGCGATTTCCATGAAACGCTCAATATCTCCGCCGTTCACAATGTGCCCCTCCTTCTCCTTGTTCAGAATAACCATTATGCTTTTTCGACTCCGACCCGGATGCAATTCAGCTGCGCGAAGATATCCGACCGCGCCGCCGGGTACGGAATTGAGGGGGCAACAGTCGATGGCAACGACCCGTGGAAGGTCTACAACGCCGTCTGCGATGCCCTGGAAACCATGGAGGCCACCTGTCAACCCTACCTGCTGGAGTCGATTTGCCTGCGTTTGAAGGGCCATGCCGCCTACGACAAGTGCGAATACATCTCCAAAGCGGAAATGGATGCCTGGCTCAAGGTTGATTCCGTTCCCCGGACCCGTACCGAGGTCCTCGAAATGGTCGAGGAATCCACCATTCTGGAGATGGAAAAGGACATTCGCGAGGAAATCAACGAGGCGGTCGAACGTGCCGTCAAGGTGCCCCGCCCCAACCCCAACCGCCAAAGCTGGTCCCCAACGGCGGAGGTGGAGAAGCATCCCAAGCTTCCCCCCTTCAATGCCGAGGGTGTCCGGATCGGCGATGCCATCCGCATGGGGCAGGAATACATTCTCACCCACGAGGACCGCGCCTTTATTGCCGGGATGGACGTGGGCAAGTACGGCTCGGCCTTCAAGACCTGCAAGGGTCTTATCGACAAGTTTGGCGAATCCCGCGTCATGGACATGCCCCTTGCCGAATCCGGAATTCTCGGGTTCTGCCTCGGTTCCAGCCAGACCGGCAGCAAGCCCATCGTGGAATATCAGTTTGCCGATTTCGCCACCGAGTCCACAACGATGCTCGGTCTCAACGCGGGAACGTGGTTCTTCCGCACCGGTCAGGGTGCCCAGCTGCTCCTTCGCCTTCCCTGCGGCGGTGGACTCACCATGGGAGCCTTCCATTCCGGCGAATTCGAGGGCCTCTGGTCCCGGTTCTCCGGCATCAAGCTCATCTATCCGTCCACACCCCAGGAAGCCTTCGAGGCGATTGTTCTCGGATTCCACGATCCCAACCCGTGTCTTGTCTTCGAGCACAAGCTGCTTTATTGGAGCCAAAAGGGCGATATTCGCTTTGATGGGAACCTTGCCGGGCTGGAGCGCCCCCGCCATTATCACAAGGGCGACGAGGTGACGATCATCACCTTCGGGGCCATGCTTCACCAGGTTCTGAAGGCGGTAAAGGATACGGGCGCCTCGGCCGATGTGTGGTCTCCGTTTCTCTTGCAGCCGGTCACCTGGGAACCCATCCTTGCGTCGATCCGGCGGACGGGTCGTGTCATGGTCGTACAGGAGTCGGGTGAGGTCCAGGGACTCGGATCGCACTATCTTTCAGTGGCGGCGCGGGAGTGCTTCGACGCCCTGAAAGCCCCCCCTGTGCTGGTCAGCCGCCCCGACCTTCCGGTACCATTTGCCCCTGAACTTGAACAGCACTTCCTGCCAAACGCCAAAACCATTGCGGCGCGAATTCAGGAATTGATCGGAGTTAGGAAATGACCGACCAGCCATTCAGGCTACCGATCCATCTGCCCGCCCAGGGAGCCGCCGAACCCGAGGCCATCATCCTGCAGTGGCACATCAGCGAGGGGGACTCCTTCGAAAAGGGACAGGCCCTTGCAGAAGTCGAAAGTGCCAAGGCAACCTTTGAGTTCGAAGCGCCCTGCGATGGAAAGATCATCTCGATCCATTGTGCCGAAGGCGACACCATCCCCTACGAAGTCGCCATCCTGGAAATAGAAACCACCGATGCCTCCATGAAGGGCTGGGTTCCCAGTGCCCCCGAAGTGGATGCCGATGACGCACCGGTCGCCCTTCCCGGGACCGCCGATGCCCCAGTAGCCCCCTCATCGAAGCCCACCGGGGACACCTACCTGCGCAGCGTCGCCGGATACCTCCCCGAACGCATCATGACCACCGGGGAGCTCCTCGCCAACTTCGACGAGGATCTCACCGAGGACTACATGTTCAAGGTCACCGGAATTCAGCAGCGCCGCTGGGCCGGCCCGGAGGAAAAACCCTCCACCATGGCCCTGCAGGCCTCCCTTCGCGCCATCGAAAAGGCGGGAATGAAAAAGCACGAGATCGATGGCATCGTCCTGGCCACCACCACGCCCGACATGCTCATGCCGTCGACCGCCTGTATTCTTCAGAAGGAACTCGGGCTTGGTCCCGTCCCTGCCTTTGACCTCAACGCCGCCTGCTCGGGATGGCTATACGCCCTCATCGTAGCCCGGGGCATGATTGCCACGGGGATCTCCCGTAATGTCCTCATCGTCGGCGTGGAACTCCAGTCGCGCCTTCTCGACATGACCGACCGCAACACCTGCTTTATCTTCGGCGACGGCGCCGGCGCGGGCATTCTTTCCGCCGATGGCCCCGGCCACCGTGTCGTCGATGCCGTCATGCACGCCGATGGCACCCAGATGCATCTGGGTATGCGCGAGGAACCAGGTTATTACACCATGTCGGAAGAGGAAGCCGGGAAGACCAACCGAACCATCCAGCTTGATGGTCCGGGGATGTTCCGCACCGCCACCGCGGGGTTTTCATCGCTGATTCTCGAGGTGGCCCAGCGCAGTGGCTGGACGCCCCAGGAAGCCAACCTCGTCGTTCCCCACCAGGCCAACGGCCGCATCCTTCAGGCCGCGGCCAAGCGTGCCGGTGTGCCCTGGGAGCGGTTCTATACAAACGTCGACCGCGTCGGGAACACCTCCAGCGCCAGCATTCCCCTGGCTCTCAGCGAGGCGGAGGAAAACCTCAGCCCCGGGGACAAGGTGATACTCTGTTCCGTCGGGGCCGGAGTCACCAGCGCCGCCGTTTCCATTGAATGGTAATGTAGCGGTATCCACAGGAAAAAAAAGTTCACGGAAAACCGCGGGAATGACCTTCGCGGTTGATTATGTCTTTTCGGCCAAAACGACAAGGTTCGTCGAGGCGCGCCATTGGCTGCCCACAAGGGGCGGGGCCGGGGTTGAGGTTCCCAACTGGTCCAGGTCCTCAAGGGCGCGTACCTCCACGGCGGGGGAGAAACCCGCTTGTCGGAGCAGGCGCGTGACCTCGTGGGCGGTGTATAGACGCATCTTCATCTCCCACTCCTGTTCCCGGCCCCCGGCCTCCCACTTACCCCATGACCGGATGTGCTTCCCGTCCTGCGAGACGTCCCAGTGTTCCGTCACCGTGGCGTTCTCGTAGTGGCGTTCATTGATCGGAAGGGAGCGGATGACATCCCGCATGGCCGGGCGGGAGGGAAGGTCCATGAGAAGTCTTCCGCCGGGGCGAAGGACGCGGGCGATTTCCCCCAGTACCTCCTCGTTTTCCCCGTCGTTGAAATAGCCGAAGGTATTAAAAAGCAGATAGACACCGGCGATGGAGTTATCAGCGAAGGGAAGCTGCCGCATGTCCCCGCGGCATGCGTGGCGGCGGGATTCGGGGGAAAGCATGGCGAGCAGATCGGCGGACCAATCGAGGCCGATGACCTGGAGACCCTCGCGCAGAAGCGGCTCAAGATGACGGCCATGGCCGCAACCAAGGTCCAGGACGATTCCCTCCCGGACGGGCAGAAGGCGGCAGATGGCGCTGATTTCATTCCCCGTGTCGAGATGAACCGACATGGGGCCCTTGTACAGATGTCCATACATGCTGGAGAAGTAGTCGCGCCACCAGCCGGGAGGCGTTGCATCACCCTGTTTATCGGTCATGAAGCCTCGCTGGCGGAACCATCACGGGTCCGGTGGGTCAGGTTTCCAAGGCTGTATAGACGAATTTTCTTGTCCAGTGTCGGACGTGAGATGCCAAGGCGCCGCGCCGCGGCGGACTTCTGGCCGCTGCACTCCACCAGGGCGCGGGTGATTTCCTCGCGCTCGATCATCTCGGTGAGCATCTGGAGGCGGGGGAGCTGCATGGTCGTGCTCTCATGGGTCCCGCCAATCTCGGGGGGAATGTCGTCACCGTCGATGACACCGGTCGAGGAAAGGAGCATCACCCGCTGGAGGACGTTCCTCAGCTCGCGGATGTTCCCCGGCCAGTGGTGGGAAAGGAGCCGTCTATACGCCTTTGGGGTGATGGAGAAGGACATGTTGCCGGTGACCTCCGCGGCGAACTCCTCCATGAAGGTTTCGACAAGCTCGGGAAGATCCTCGAGGCGTTCGCGAAAGGGGGGGACAACAAGCTGGAGGATGTTGATGCGGTGGTAGAGATCCGCCCTGAAGGTCCCCTGCTCCACCATCGCCTTCAGGTCCCGGTTGGTGGCGCAGATGAAACGCACGTCGGTCTCGATGAGCTGGTTCCCGCCGACCCGGTAGAACGGTTGCCCCTCAAGGACACGAAGGAGCTTGGCCTGGAGGGCAAGGGGCATCTCGCCAATTTCGTCGAGGAAGAGTGTTCCGCCATCGGCGATTTCCAGCTTGCCGAGATGTTGGTCCATCGCTCCGGTAAAGGCCCCCTTCTCGTGGCCGAAAAGTTCCGCTTCCATGAGCTCGGGCATGATGCAGGCGCAATTCATCTCCACGTGGGGAGCGTAACGCCGCTCGGAAAGCTGGGAGATGGCCCGGGCACAGAGTTCCTTACCCGTACCCGATTCCCCCTGAATCAGGACGGTGACATTGGTGGCGGCGAACGAGGCAATTTGCTCGCGAAGCTTGGTCATCGCCTCGCTGCTCCCGATCATGCTTGCCAGATGGTCCGACATTTGTCGATTCAGCCCATCGCGCATGATTTCCCGAAGGGGAAGGATGTGCATGCATTCCACCAAGGCATCCGTCAATTGTACGTGGTCATCGTAGAAGGGGCGTGATTGGTCGCGGCGCAGGAGAAAGAGGTATTCCGCAGATTCCCCAATACGCAGGGGGAAGCAAAGAAGGGTGCTGGTTCCTGCCAGTTGGGATGTCAGCCAGTTGACCCGTTCCCCGAGGCCACAAAGTTCCTCGCGGGTGCCATTGGGGATTTCAATTTCCCCTTCAACATAGAGCGGTGGTGCTTGCAGGCCGACAGGGAAAATGCCTGCTCCGTCGGCGCGGAATTCCTTGCGAATGGCGGAGACAATGGCCCAGACGGGGTGGCGTGTCTTGCCCAGGGCCGCCAGGCGGCGGGTCAGCTCGGTTGCCCGTCGAAGGGCGAGGCGATTGATCTGGACTTCGGGGAGATGCTTGTCCGTGTCTGGAATCAACTGGGGGGGATCTGTGTTGGGATCAAATTCCGCAGTATCGACATGGCACATGCCCTCGACATCAACGACGGAGACGAGCAGGAGCGTCTTTCCAAGTCTTAACTGATCGTCGGGCTTGAGTTCGACGGGTTCGATCAGTTCCCGGCCATTGAGGAACGTGCCGTTTTTGCTCCCCAGATCCCGGACCATGATCTTGTGTTCGGACTGTTCAATGTAGGCGTGGTGGCGGGAGACCCTTTCATCATCAAAGGGAACGCGGGACCGGGGATCCCGGCCCAGCAAAATTGGTCGGTCGAGGACGACCTGCTGTCCCTGGGCGGGGCCATTCATGACCATGAGCGCCAGATTATAGGGGCTGTGCCCTTTCTTCATGAGACAACTTTCTGTGCAGCGGGCTACCCAAAATGGACCGGTCGGGTAAAGATCGTTTACGTTTCGCGGTTCTGCCTATCCAGCCTTCACTCAGAAATCATTGACACTCTTTCACTTGGCGTCAAGGGAAGGGATGGCGAGCCGATTGGCATAATTAACGCCTACTTACCGATATTAAGAGTGTGCGGGTTGGGGAAGAATTGCCGCATCCCGCTTTTCACCCTCCCAAGCATGAGGGTGGCATTCTATCGAAGTGGCCTTACTGGAGTCGTGGGGTCCCCGGTAAGGCCCAATATCAACCCCGCCCCGAACGCCACACGGGGCGGGGTTACTCTTTCCATCCCAGTCATATCCCAGCCAGTAATGTGTTTGTCGCAAAAATGCAACGTGGGGGAGTTGTGCCCATGGACCACTCAATACAGTGGACTTAGTGCCATTGGGGTTGGGTCGGGCCCTGCTCGTTTTTTGGACTTTTGGGATGCTTGACGGTGGGGTTTGAGCGCATGGGCAGAATTTTGCCCAATTCCCGGGGTGCGTTGAAAACCCTGTTTACAATGCCAATTAAGCCATTTATGAAACGGATTTTTCGAACCATTGATATGACTCGGTTTACGGGTGAAATCTGGGGTATTTCAAAACTGGCTTCCTTGTTGCCTAGTAGGGGCTGTGTCGTCATCACGACGACACCCGCCATATACCAACCTTCCCTGTGTTCGTGGGGTCCACTTGGAGTGTGTTGGATATGACTGTTTCGCCCCGACCGCCACACGGGGCGAAACGCCTTTTGTGGCCCTGGAAATCTCCGGGGCCACTCATTTTCCCAGCGAATATAACGAATTTTCAGATATTGTCGAGTTGCTTCTGAAGGGCGGCGCGGCGATCACGGAGTTCCTGAACCTTCTCCATGGTCTCGGCGGCCTCGCGGGTGGATGAACCCGGCTTGGCGCGGCTTACTACCCATTTGAAGGTTCCCAGAAGTGCCGAGACCCCGAGGAGAAGCCCCAGTATGAGGCCCACCCATTTCGCCATGGGATAAAAGCTCTGTTCAATCATGCCACCAAAGACATAATATCCGAGGAGGACAATGGAGCTAATCCATGTTCCCATGGGAAAGGCGGCCCCTGAAAGTCGCCCGACACGTTTTTGCCCGGAAACCTCGAGAATCTGCTTATCCAGCCGTGCAATTTCCTGCATGAGTTGCTGTCTGTCCATGGTTGGTTCCAGGCTCCTGTTTTGGGGGGATTCCACCTTCCGCGTGATTCAAGAGCGGATGGTTGGGGGACCATCAAACCTTGTATACGACGGCGCGGGCGATTTCCGCTGCCAGCTGCTCGCCAACCAGTTCTCCGGCAACGGCCAGGGCGAAGGGCAGCGCCGTCCCGGCTCCACGGCTGGTGATGATTCCATTGTCGATAACGACATCCTCGTGGACGATGCGGGCCTCCCCCATGTCCCCCTCGCAGGCCGGGAAGCAGGTCGCCCGTCGGGTGCCAAGGACGCCGTTTGCCGCGAGGACCGTCGGAGCTGCGCAAATGGCGGCCAGGAGGCGCCCCTCCCGGGCCTGGGTGCGTACGATTTCCGCCACCACGGCGCTTTCCCGCAGGCGCTTTGTTCCCGGTCCTCCCGGCAACAGAATCAGGTCGAAAGTTTCCCCGGCCACGTCCTTAAGAAGGGTATCCGCCTCGACCGTGATCTCGTGGGATCCCGTCACCCGGGTGTTCTCAAGGCCGGCGGTGATGACCTCCACTCCACACCGGCGCAGGATGTCGATGGGGGTGACGGCCTCGATTTCCTCAAATCCGTCGGCGAGAATGACGAGCACTTTCGGAGTCATGGTGTCGAGGAGCCTCCTATCGGGTCGATCGTGTTAAATGGAGGCTTGCAAAAGTGGGAGGGACGGGCAAGAGAATCCATGAAGGGCGGGGGTGGGAATCAATCGCCTTGCCCCTTTCCGGCCCGAATGACGCTTAATTGCTCTTCGAAGGTTATTTCCGCCGAGGATCCCGTCCCATGAAAGAGAAGTCACCCAAGCAGATATCCGCTCCCCTCGATGCCCAGGGGCTGAAGTTCGCCCTGGTTGTCTCCCGGACGAATTCGCTGGTCACCAAGGAACTCCTCAGCGGTGCCCTTGATGCCATCGAGCGCCACGGTGGGGATCCCTCCCATCAGACGGTTGTCTGGGTGCCCGGCGGGTACGAGTTGCCTTCGGTGGTAAAGTTTGTCCTCGAACAGGATGCCCACGATGGTGTCATTGCCCTTGGTTGTGTTCTCAAGGGAGCGACGACCCATAATGATTACATCGCCTCGGAAGTCACCAAGGGACTGGCCATGCTGGCCCTTGAGTACAACAAGCCGGTGGCCTTCGGGGTGCTCACTCCCGACACGCTGGAGCAGGCGCTGGAACGCTCGGGGATGAAGTTGGGCAACAAGGGGTCCGATGCCGCCCTTGCCGCCATCGAGGTTGCCCGTCTCAAGAAGCTTCTGGCCGGGTAACCCGGATCAGCGGATGATAAAGCTGCTGTTGAAGTTGCCGCTGCCGTCATCCACCGGGGTGTAGTTCTCCGGATCCACCTGCCATTCCCCATCGACAATGTACTTGTACATGTACCTCCCCGGGGGGAGTTCGTAACGCACGCCCCACATATTGCGGTCACTGGGGTTTCGATACATCGTCAGCTGGTTCCAATTGTTGAAGGTTCCCGCCACGGCAATATTTCGCGCCTCGGCATTATAGACAATGAAGGTGACCGTCCTTCCCTCAATCATGGGGGACATTTTCGGTTGGCCAACAATGACGATGGAATTCAGTCCGCCGTAGGGATTCATGGTGCGGAAAAAGTTGGTCGTGTCGGGCCTGTATTCCTGGCCGTCGACATGGAAGAGGTATTCAAAAACGCCTTCGCGAAGATGCAGGTCGATGGACCATTCCCCCCGGGAATTGCGTTGAAGGGGATGGGTTTCCAGGCGCCAGTCATTGAAGTCTCCCACGATGGTGACCTGACGGGCGCGGGGGTCGCTGTGGGTGAAGGTCACCCTGCGGGTATTGTCGGCGGCGGTCATGATGTCGACGGCTGATTCGGCGAAGGCATCCCCGGCTGTTCGCTGGGTACCTCCATCGCCGATGAAATCACGGACACGTTCGAGGTAGGGGAGGAATTCATCGACGGTCTTGAGGCCAACAAGGCGGTCGATTTCCCTGCCATCACGATCCAGGAAGATCGTTGTTGGTACCTTGAGCAGGTCGAAGCGGTCGGCGATGTTCTGCTGCTGCTGTTGATTGATCGCCACGAGAATGAATTCGCCGAGGGCATTGCGCACCTGGGGGTCGGCGAGGGTTTCCACCCGCATTTCGTAGCTGGGACGGGCCACATTGTTGAAAAAATAAATCATGGTGGGTTTCTCGGAGCGTGATCGCTCGGCGCCCGCATCATCCATCGAGCTCAACCACCTTGGCCCTGTCGTTCGGGCCTCCAGAACACTTCCACCAATAACCAGCCAGATCATCGCGAATGCCATGGGCATATTGAAGCGTAATCTCATGATCCAACTCCTTTCAACAGGGCTGTCCCTGTGAAATCGTTAACATGAACATTGGAGCGATCCACCTCCCCTCGTCAACGGTTTCCGGTGACGAAAAAAACAATTTCTAAGGGTTTGCGCAAATCATTGCACGGCAAGACATCCGAATTCCTGGAGCGGTCCCCCTCAGATTGCCCGGGGGGGATCCCGTGAACCCGGTGGGTGACGCTGCTTGTTTCCGAAATGGTTAACACCCCTTGACCCCATGGTCTCCATTGGTTATCAATCTTCTACTTGAGTTGTGTCTTTGCGTTGCGCAACAAAACCCGTCTTGCACAAAGGATTGCACAAGGGGAAATGCCCTCCTCCAGCCCCATGTCCATGAATGCGGATCGCTCTCCTGTCGGCAGGCAGGGGGTTGTCCTCCTGCGGGCAACAAATGATTTCCCCGGAGATCTCCAGGAAGTTCTGGCCCCATGGGTGATCCATCGTCACGGCGATGGAGACCCGGGCCCCACTCCCACGGCGTTTCTTGTCATCGAGGATACAGACCAACTTGAGGCCGCCCTCGCGGAGGGAAATGAACGGGGAATTCCTGTTCTCCTTCTGGCCGGGGATCCCTCTCCCGACCTGCTCATTACAGCCTTTGAAAACGGTCTGTTTGCCCATGTTGCCGTTGATGAAGGTGGCGCGTGGAAAAAACTCCTTCCAATTCAGCTCAAGCGGGCCGTGGCCAGGGTGCGGGAAAGGCATCACACCAGCGAGGTTCTTGATACGCTGCGCCGCCGCCATGACCTCTATCACCACGCGGTTTCGGCGGCCCATGTGGGTGTCTGGGACTGGGATCTTGAAACCAATGAGTTGCATATCGAGGCGAACCTGAAGGAACTCCTCGGTTACTCGGACGAAGAGATCCGCAACAATCTCAATGATTGGATGCGGCACATTCACCCGGCGGATTACCGGATGGTGATGGAGTCGGCCATCGCCTGTCGGGATGAAGGTTCAACGACCTACGAGGTCGAGTACCGCGTGCGCCACCGAAACGGGAGCCTTCGGTGGTTGTATGTCCGCGGGGCACTTCGCGAGACCGCCGGACGAAGGCGCATTCTCGGTGCGACGACTGACATCACCCCGCTGAAGCAGGCCGAGGAAGCCCTTCTGGAAGCGGAAAAGCGCTACCGGGCCGTTGTGGATGTCCAGACCGAGCTTATTTGTCGTACCCGGCGTACCGGGAAAATCACCTTCGTCAACATGGCCTTCGCGCGGTTTTGGTGTACCACACCGGAGGAATTGATCGGCAGGAACCTTCTTGATCTCCTCCCCGAGGACAAGCAGGAGCAGGCGCGGAACTACCTTTCCTCTTTTTCCCCCCAGCATACCCGAAAAACAGAGCTGACCGAAGTCCCGGAAAAATCGGGTGCGAAGCGCTGGATCAGATGGTCGAGCAATGCCATCTACGATGAGATCGGAAACCTGCTGGAAATTCAGTCCGTTGGCCGTGATGTCACCGAGCAGAAGCTGGCGCGGGAGGAAACATTGCGGAGTGAGGCCCGATTGCGACAAATTCTGGAACTCCTTCCCGCCTTCGTCATGCTCGTCGGCCCTGATTATTCCATCCGATATACGAATTCCCGGTTCCGCGATGTCTTTGGGGACCCCGGTGACCAACCCTGCCACAAGGTTCTTCACGGCAGTGACACCCCGTGTCCCGATTGCCGGATTACCCGCGCCCTGGATTCGGGGGAATCTTCACAATGCGAGCTGACCACGCCGGATGGCCGCTCCTGGTTGGTTCATGATGTCCTTTACAAGGATCCGGAGGGGGATTCGATGGTGGTGGAGATTGGTCTGGATATTTCCAGCCATGTGGAAACGGAGAAGGCTCTTTTAAAGACCCGTGATGATCTTCACCGCGTGGTGGGTCATTGCCCCATTGTCCTTTTTGCCCTCGATGAGGACGGTCGCTTTACCCTTTCGGAAGGGGCTGGCCTGGCTGCCCTGGGTCTTGAGCCCGGTCAGGTGGTCGGTCAAAGCGCCATGGAACTTTACAAGGACAACCAGGTGGTTCTCGATCAATTGAAGCGCGCCCTGGCTGGCGAGGCCTTTTCAGACCTGAGCACGGCGGGACCGGGGCGAACCTATCGAATTTGGTTCTCGCCAATCATTGACAGCGAAGGACTTGTTTGCGGAACAACCGGTGTGGCTCTGGATATCACGGAATGGGTTGGGGGTGCTTGAGGTCCCCCCAATGACCCCGATGTATTTCATGGCAACTGATTTCCTTTGAGTTCCCCCGTCCACTGGGGTGTCCTTTCACTGTTGAAATGATTGGGCTGAGGCCCCCGCCGCAGCCACGAGAGGGTTCCCATGGAACAGCGCGGAAAAATCTACCTGCTCGGCGTTGGGCCGGGTGACCCCGGCCTGCTGACAGTCCGGGCGCTGGAGGTACTGAGAAAATGTACCCTGGCGGTATACGACGAGCAAATCCCCCGTCCCATTCTTGACCGGCTTCCAGAGATGACCGAGCGGGCAGTCGTGACGATCACGGAACAGCGTGATGCCGACGACCGTCTCCGTGTGAACGAGTCGCTGGCCGCCCAACTCAAGCAGGGAGCAAAAGTCGCCCGTCTCTATCTGGGTGATCCCTTCCTGATGGGATTCGGGGGCGAGGACGCCCTTTACTTCCGCAGCGTGGGCCTTGATGTGGAGATTCTCCCCGGGGTGAGCCTCGCCATGGCCAGCCCTTCCCTCAGTGGTATTCCCATCATGCAGCGGGGTATCTTCAAATCGGTCTTTTTCACCGCCGGCCCCTACCTCGGTAACTCGCCGGTTACCGGGCCGATTGGTCCCCCCCAACCCGTGGAGGAGGAACAGCCCAAATCCGCTTCGGGGGAGGAATCCAAACCAACCCGGGCAGGATTGCAGATTCGTCGCCGAAGGAAGAACCCCATCCCCTGGGGTGGCGTGACAACATCGACCCAGACCGAGGCGGAAAAGATGACCCCCGGTGATCTCGCCTGGTGGAAGGCCATTGCCGAAAGCGCGGATACGCTCCTCCTTGCCGAGGCTCATGCCCACCTTGCCGTTATCCAGCGGGGTTTGCTGCAAGGGGGCAGGGCCGCCTCCGAACCGGTGGCGCTTATTATTGGGGCCTCCCGCCCCAGCCATCAGGTGATCATTTCCTCCATTGGAGAGATGGTCACCGATCTTTCCATTCCGCCCACTGCCGATCCGGCCCTGCTTGTGGTGGGTGATGTGGTGAACCTTCGGTCGCACATTGGATTCCACGATCTGGAGATTCTTCGGGGGTATCGGATTGCACTTCTCGATCCCGCAGGGAGCGGATTCGATCTCGTTTCCCCCCTCGAACAATCGGGGATGCTGGTGAGCCGATTCCAAATCATCAAGCGCACCCCCGCGCAGGGACTGGTGGACGGTTTGGTGGAAATCAGAAGGGATCTCCGTCGGCTTTCCACGCTGGTCTTTCGTGGCCCCCGGGAGATTGACGGCTTCTTTCAGGCCCTTGGGAGTGGCGGGCTCGATCCCCACACGATTTCGGGCAATTGCCGGATTCTCATGTTTGAGACCAGCTCGGAGGACGTCCTGCGGCGCTGGGGCCACACCGGTTCCGTGGTGGCGGAAAAGTTCGCGGCCGCCCTTCTCAAGCGCCACTTCAAGGAAGAAAAACGCACCGAGCAGATTGTGCTGGCGGGCGAGCCGACCGATTTCAATGCCCTGGCCAAGTGGCTCCGGCCCCGTAGTCAGTCCGTCTCGGTTTTCCCAATCTTCGAGGAGGCCCCCTCCCCAACGGATCTCGTCTCACTCAAGGAGATGATTCAATCCGGCGACCTGGATGCCCTGATTTTGACATCCGGGCGCGAGGTGGAAATGCTGGAGGAGGCATGGGGCGAGGAGGAATTCGCCTACCTCATGGATCAGGTAACGCTTTTTTCCGCATGCCAGGAGGCCGCCGCCGCGCTGCGAATGCGCTACATTGACGAGTTCAAGGAGGCCGAATCCGTGCGCACCGATGCTGTTTTACACGCCATCTCCACCCATCTGACCCATGAAAAAGGAACGGAGGCCAAGTAAGGCCCCCCGGCGGATTGGTCCTTTGGTCTTGCAAAAACTTCCACTACTGGCAACCTAGCCGCAGGGCTTCCGGCGAATCAAGCACGGGCCTTGCTTTCAATGGGCCCAGCCCAACACACTGGCGGAATCACACCCATGCTTCAATCTCTCAGCCGACTTCGACATGACGTACAGGACGCCCTCTTCCCCCCGGCGCCGAAGCTGCGTGTTCTCACCGTTTTTGTCACCAATGTCTGCAACGCCAAGTGTGCCCATTGCTTTTACTGGACCAACCTGAACACCCCCACCGACATGCTTTCCCAGGAGGAGTACGCGAAGATCGCCGCGAATACTCCCGATCTCGGTCACCTGGTTTTTTCCGGTGGCGAGCCGACCCTGGCAAAAAACCTCGTCGAGGTTGCCGAACTGTTCATCACCAAACCCCACCAGACCATCGACATGCCCACCAATGGCATCAAGACCGATAATATTCTGGCGCTGGTGAGGCGTCTCGTCTCCCGCTTCCCCCAAAACACCATCACTGTTGGCGTCTCCATGGACGGCTTGGAGGAAACCCATGACCGCGTTCGTGGTGTTCCGGGCAATTTCAAGCGGTGCCTGAAGACAATCGCGGGGTTGACGGAACTTCGCAAGGAATTCCCCAACCTCCGCGTGACCACCCTTTCCTGCATCATTCGTGAAAATGCCGAGGAACTGACCCGCCTGCTCCGTTTCATCGATGAAACCACCGACGTGGATTATGTCACCGTCGAGCCGCTTCGGGAACAGAAGATGGACCAGACACTTCTGGCCCCAACGGTGGATCAGGTCCGGATGGTTCATGACCTGGCGATGGAGATCAACTTCGCCCGGCTTAAGCGGATGCGGCCCCACGAGGCGACCATCATCCTCTCCAGCCTGGAGGAGCTTTATAGCGTCCAGCAGAACTTCTTTGGCACCGGTGAGCTGGCCGTGCGTTGCCAGGCGGGATCAGTAAGCGCGGTACTGGAACCCAACGGGGACGTCCGTTGTTGCGAGCTTCGTGGCATCACCGAATCGGTCCGCAACTACGACTTTTCCATTCCCAAGTTGCTGGCTACGGCGAAGGCCGAACAGGAACGTGTGGAAATTCTGGCGGGCAAATGTGCCTGCACCCACTGCATCAACATTGGGCAAAGCATCCGCTTCGAACGCAAGACCGCCCTGGAGCGCGTCTGGCGCCAGAAGTACATGGCCTGGCGCATGTTCCACAGCCCCGCCGCCTGACCCCAAGCGATGGCCTTATCCCTCGTCATACCGACCTATAATCGGGGTGAAGCCATTGGGCTCCTCCTTGAAAGTTTAAAAAAACAAACCCTTCCCACCGACCAGTGGGAGGTTCTGATGATTGATGATGGGAGCACGGCGGCGAATGCCCGCATCCTTGATGATCAGGTGGCGGCCTGCGGGCTTCCCATACGCGTCTGGCACCGGGAAAATGGCGGCCCTGCCGTCGCCCGAAACTTCGGTATCGAAAACTCGCGCCACGAAGTGGTCCTGTTTCTCAACGATGACCTCGAGCTGGAGTCGGGACACTTGGAGTCGCACGCCAAGTTTCACGAGAATAATCGGGGAACCCATGTTGCCGCCCATGGTCGGACCCCCTGGCATCCGGAATCAGGCAACACGCCGATCATGCAGTGCCTGCGGAAATATACATTCAATTACGACCATGATTTGACGAATTGGGAGCAACCACTGGTGCGGTTTTGCACGTCATCGCTTTCCGTGAAGCGGGAGTTGCTGGAATCGCATCGTTTCGACGAAGTGTTCCGCGAGCCAAGTTTCGAGGACACCGAGCTTGCCTACCGGTTGGTTCGCGACAGGGGACTGGTCGTCGCGACATTGGCTGGCGATCCTGCGTGGCATCTCCATCCCCATGATGAGAACGCCTTCCGTCGCCGTGCCGCGATGAACGGGCGAAATGCCCCCCTGCTCATTGAGCGTGCGCCGGAATTTTTCGATCGTCTCATCCGCCCCTTCATGAAGCCCGCGCCGCGTTTGCGTGAGGGGCTTGCCTGGCTGAACCACCTCCGTGGCAATCCGGTGGAATACTGGCGCCAGGTCGAGATTGCGGAGTTTGTTAGAGCCTATTGGAAGGCTGGGGGGTGATTGAACCCGATTAAATCACCATTGCGCCAGACAGGAGGAATATTGAACCATCCGGTTCATGCAGGGCGACAGGAGACTGGGTACATGAAATTCATCGTCAACGATCTTGGCCCCATCAAACATGCGGAATTAGTCATTGGTGGCATGACGGTCATTTGCGGCCGCAATAATTCCGGGAAAACGTATATTACCCACGCCCTTTACGGTTTTTTGGATTATCTGGCGACTGACGCACCTTTTCCAGCGCCTGCTGAAGCCGTCTCCAAATTGATGTCCGATGGGGCCGTAACACTCGACATGAAATCCTATGCAGGAACACTTCAGCGTTATCTGAACACGGCATCGAAAAGATTTTCCGATAGGATTCATCGGGTTTTTGGCGGAAGCGAAAAGCAATTTTCCGAAACTCGTGTGCGGCTACAACTGGACAACAAGGTTCCAACAATTGATAATCGCTTCAAAGTGATTTTCGGTTCTGCCAAGAAGAGTTTTCTCCAAGTGGAAAAAGGCGGAAGCCCGACAGAACTGAGAGCCACCCTCATCGTGGATAAGACTGCCGGGGATGCTTTACCTTCAGTTCTCATAGAAAGAATGCTGGGAAACAGCATTCGCTCCGTCATGTTCCGCTCCCTGTTCCCCAAGCCCTTCATTTCAAGTGCGGAACGCACAGGGTCCGCCATCTTCCAGAAGGAACTTGATTTTACGCGCAACAGGCTCATTGAGATGCTTGGTGACAAGGCAAGTAAGTTCAAGCCGACGGATCTGCTCGGGAACTTTAGTGCTGACTATCCGACAGCAGTGCGAAGAAATGTGGACTTCATTCGAAATCTTCCCAACATCACGGGGCGGGAAAGCTACCTGATGAGAGAACATCAGGAAATCCTCCACGCCTTCAAGGATATCATCGGTGGGGAATTCAAGGTTGGCAAAGATGGTGACATCCACTTTGTACCCCAGTCGAGCAGGCGGATGAAGTTGAGCCTTGTTGAAAGTTCCAGTGCCGTGAGGTCTCTACTGGACATCGGTTTCTATCTCCGCCATGTGGCAGAGCGGGGGGATTTGTTGATGGTCGACGAACCGGAACTGAACCTGCACCCTGAGAATCAGCGAAGGGTGGCCCGTCTGTTTTCCCGTTTATCAAAGGTGGGAATCAGGGTCTTTATGACCACACACAGCGATTACATCCTCAAAGAATTCAACACCCTCATCATGCTCAATCACGGTGGGGAAAAGCTGGCGGGTCTGGCAAGTCGGGAGCACTACCAACCTGGTGAGTTCCTTGACCCGGCGACCATTCGTGTCTATACAGCAAAGGAGGAGTTGGTTCTGCTGGATGGCAGGCAGCGTAGAATCAAGTGCCACACCCTCGTTCCCGCAAGAGTGGATCCTGCGAACGGTTATGAGGTTGAAAGCTTTGACGATACCATTGACGAGATGAACCGCATTCAGGAGGAAATCATCTGGGGAGACCATGGCTAATGGAGGACATGGGAGTCCTTCGTGAGTTATTTACGGAGCATGCCCTGCTTCCGATCACGGAGCGAAACAACCGCTATCAGGCGGAGTTGACTGAACCCCGGTCCCCCGAAACAAGGGTGGAGATCATTGGTCTTCCCGCCGATTCCCTGATTCTCAAGGTGGATCGATTTCCAGATCCCGGATCATTGTTCAAGGGGTCCCAAGGCGAATGCAAGCGGGCGGATTTCGCTATCATCTCCGAAGAGAGGCGGAAGATTGTCTATATCGAGATCAAGTTCTCAACTGGATCAGCAAGGGAGATCAGCCACCAACTTGCCGGGGCCCATTGTGTATTGACATATTGCAGGGAGGTCGCCTCTGTCTTCTGGAAGCGGAAGGGTATTCTTGAGGGATATGATGAGCGATACGTTGTCGTGTCAAGATTGTCCATGAACAAGAAGCGCACACGGGAGCACCGCTCCATTTCGCACGATTCCTGGGAGACTCCCCTCAGGGTTCAGCGTCCCGGGAGACTTCAGTATAACCACCTTGCCGGTGCGTGACCACTGCCTTCATTCCACCCTTACCAATTTCACGCCACCGGCGTACATATTCCCGCTCACTGATTCGTCCACGGTGTCCTTGTTGCTGACTTCTATACGTGTCGGGCCGAGGCCGGGGAGGAATTCGAAGGTGTCCCCGAGGCGGATCCATTCGTTTGCGGTTGCTGACTGGTCGACGATGAAGTCTTCCGAGCCATGGGCATGGACGACGGTGTAGGTGATGTCCGGTTGGCGCAGGGAACCCTCGCCCCAGGAAACGTGGACCTCGTAGGTGCCGCCCTCGACGAGCAACGGTGTATATCGCCCGGTGCGGACGCCGATGGCGTTGCGCCGGGTGGCGGAGTACATTTGGCTGATGTTGCCTGCCAGGCCCTCGGCGGTGCAGTTGCCCCCGCCCCGCGACCAGCCCGAACCACTGAACCACTGGTGATGGATGCCCGGCGGTACCGCCTCCATGAAGATCACGGGCGCGTCGAGCATTTCTGTATAGACGTCAATGGAAAGGCGGATGGCGTTGTCGGGAAGGCCGAAGCGCGACCCATTCCGGTACAGGGAAAGGGTGTCGGTGATGGTTGAAAGCTCCTCGACGGCCGGGGTTCCCAGTGTATAGACGAACGCCCCCTCGTTTCCCGGGGGCACGCGGTCGGGGGTCATGCGGACGGGATGTCCGGGGGATATCCAGCTTTCATCGGCAAAGGGCGATGGGCCCCCTTGGGGCCGCGAGACTTGAAGCGTCACCGAGTCAGCCGTCCATGTTTCCGTGCCGATGTTGCGGACGGTGACGGTGACGGTGCCTTCCTCGTCGGGGAGCAGATGCCCCGGTGCCTCGACCGCCGTGAGTCGGGCATCCCAGGGAGGTTGTTCGGCAAGTGGGGGGGCGATGACGGCAATGGCATCCACGGCCCCCCGTTCTCCGGCGTGGTCGTAGGTGCTGTTGTCGGAGGGGTAATTGACCACGCCATTGTTGGGTTCACCGGCAATCCACATGGTTGTGGAGCCGCCCCCGTCGAAATTGACCGCCTCGATGGCGCCCAGGGCATGGAGGAGTTGCCCTGTTTCGTTGCAGGTCATGCCCCGGGCAAGATCCGTTCTGCCATCGATGGTGACCATGAGGAGTTTGTTCTCGGTGGTGATGCCAACAGCGGTGCGCGGATGGCGGTTTGTGCAGTGGGCGCCATGATGGTCGTTGTCCTCGACGATCCCTCCGATAACGACGTTTGGACCGGCCACGAGAATATCCCGGTGGGGGAGGATGCCCCAGCCATCATCAGGGCGTTTGGTGAGGATTTCCACCGTGTTGTCGTCGCGGATGGCGATGCCTCCATCGAGGAGGAACCGTGTCGGTTCGGCGTCGCCCTGGATGGTTTCGCCCCCCACACGAACGTAGGTGACCGATCCGTAGGGTTCCCGTGTATTAAAGTAGGTGGCGTTTACCGCCGCGACTGCATCGGGGAATTGCGTGGGCGTCATCACGCTGGTGCGCTGGGGGGAAGTCCCTTTGGGGCGAATGGGAAAGACTACCTCGGTGCCCTCCACCGACAGGTCCACCTCCACCACTGTAATGCTTTGCCGGGCGCCAAAGAGTTCCTCGAAGTGGTGGTATCGCCACGTCACTCCCTCGGCAATGGGGCGCTCAAACCAGTCGGCAGTGGAAAGCTGGTGATAAAGGGTGTCGGCGGCGACGGCTGCGGGCAGGGCCGACAGGAGGATGGTTGCAATACAGAGCTGTCTATACTTCACGGTGGAGATATCCTCAGCTGGGTTCCCTGGCGGCGCCATGGTCTGGAGCAAGAAGAATGCGGAGGTGGATGTGTTGGCAAGCGCTTACTTGGGG
>JAFIGB010000466.1 GCA_020831705.1 Candidatus Sumerlaeia bacterium
GGGGCCTGCGAAGTCCATCCCGGTGAACCTGTCGTCGGTTGTCAGGAAGGGAGAGATTGAGCCGTCGATCACATCGATTTGGTGGAATGTCCTGCTTGGGTTATCGAAGGCGATGATCTGGCCGATGGCGGGGATGTCGTCGTTTTCGATGATGGCAACATAATCGAATTGGTTGTTGGCGAGGAGGGCATGGCCGGAGACGACATTGAGGGTGAACTCGATCGTCTTGTCGAACTCCGCGATGTTGTTCCCCACGATTTCGAAGGGCAGCACCGCCGAGGATTCACCAACTTCGATGGTGATGATTCCGGATGTCGGACCGTTGTAGTCCAAGCCGTTGACAGCGGTTCCCCCGGTGAGGGTGAAGGCGATTTCGATGGGGGTTGTGGCGGGGTCACTCAGAATCAACTCCGGCCCATCGGAGGTTTCGCCGGCTGCTCCTTCGGGAATGGTGAGGTTCGTGACTTCCACGCTGATGAATCCATCCGGTAGACCCGCGCCTAGGATCTTCACGTTGTCGAGCCCGAAGATATGGTTGTATGCAAGTGCCCCACCTGGCTTGGAGACGAAGGCGAACTCTGTTTCGGTTGAGATGACTTCTTCCGGCAGGTTGATGAGGACCGTATCCCAGTCGCGGAAGTCAAATCCGTCTAAAGAAGAAAGCGTCACCCATGGACCCGCATTGTTCTTGTCTCTTGCCAGAACGTCAATTCTCCCCCCTGAACGACTGATGACATCGAATTGCAGAAGTGCCGTCACGGTGAGTTCCGAGGTGTCAACGGCCGGCGAAATGAGGACCTGCTCAATCAGCATCCGATTGAAGTCTCCTCGGCCCTCATTGATCCGGGCTAGACTGATGAACGCGAAGGGGGTACCATCACTTCCTTCGAAACTGGACGTTGTAACGAGGCCCTCAAAACTGGAAACCGAGGATGATGTATCCGGTCCTGCAATCCCCACCAAGGCGGGATAATGGGGTGGCGACGTGAAGTCTGCCGCGTCGACCTGTTCCCAGCCCACTGGTGGTTGCCCGATGGTATCTGTGTTGAAATCGAAGGAGGCGACGGTGACCATGTCATTATCTATAATGGTGCCGGTGACGGTGTTTTTTCCAGGATTGGGACTTTCGACGCCGAGGAGTTGCAAAGCGCCGGAAGGATTGGACAGGGTGAGGGTGAATGTTTCGTCGAGTTCCGGAACATAATCGCCGATGATGTCGACGGTGAAGGTGACGGTGGAGACTCCGGCGGGAATCGTGAACCCTTCCTGGGAGTTGTCGATGTAGTCTATCCCGGCCTGGGCCGTGCCTTCGGCGAGAGTAATGTCCACGGTCTCCGGTGCGGCAAGGGGCGGATGGATATGAAACGTGAAATCCATTGGGGTCACTCCCGTGTCCCCTTCTGTGGCACTCGCATCGGTGGCGAAGATGACAGCGGGGGGAGGGGTGGGGTCCTCGCTGATGGTGAATGTAGAAATATCAAGTCCCTTGGCGTTGACAGCAACGGGCCCCCGGTAAGCAGCCGCTCCGGTTTCCTTCTCGATGTAGTAGAGGGCGTAGGTGTCAGGTGACTGGTCGGATCGGGTCACGAGGTAGAGGGAGTCATCGACCGGGTTGATCGCCAACCCATGCCGGGTGGGAACGCCGGTGATGCCGAGACCGGTACCAACGGCTTGGAAGAGGCCATTTTCCTTGTCGATCCTGATCAGAAAAGAGGCGCCAACGCTATACATGGTGCCGGTGGAATCGATCACGATATCGCCGGAAATGTTTACCGCACTAAAGCTCGATTGCTGCCGAATGGTTTCGATGCTCGTCCCGATCCCGGTGGAGATGTCGAGGGAGAAGAGTCGGTTGAAGGTGAACCCGAAGATAGAGTCGAGTCCCATGGCGAAGGCGGTGTTTGTGGCGGCCCCGGTGAAGGCGATACCGATCAAATCCGTGGCGCCGATACCGCTGCCTTCGCTGCCGTCGCTGAGGTCCAGTGTCTCCAGTGTGGTCAGCGTTCCATCGGAAACACGGTAGGTGAAGAGTTGATTGGTCGTCTTATTGTGCCCAAAAAGGAGGTCGGGGTCTGAGGGGAGAAATTCAAGGACGGATGTGAGAGGGAAGGTTTGTTCAATCGGAGAGACGACCTCCATCGAGTCCAAGTGCGCGGTCAACAAGGGACCGGTGCGTTTGAAAGTTTGTTCCTCGAAATCGAAAAACTCTTCGTCAAAGGACATATAGACACGGTTTCCGGAAAGGGGCGGTCCCACATCCGCTGGATCGCGGAGTAATTGGGCAGATGCTCGCCCTCCGGAGACTCCGAAAATTCCAATATCGTTGAGGTTGGACAATACAATATCGATCTGCCTCGTGTTCTTCACCAAATCATCGTTGATTGTGGCCAGGGTCACGGTTTTTGTCGTCTCGCCCTCGGTGAAGGTCAGGGTTCCACTCATCGGGTCGGCAAAATCCAGGGCGTTGACCTCCCCGCCCACGGTATAGTCCACGAGAAGGTCATAATCCCCTTCGGCAGGCTCATTAAGATAAACCTCAAAAATAAGAGACTCCCCCTCGTTCACCTCGGGGGTTATTGTTCGCACATTGACAATGCGGTCTTCGAGAAAAGGCAGTTCCCCGATAATCACCTCCACGTCATCAACAAGGAAGTGACCGTTGAGGAAACCAAGGTCGTCGTAGATAAACCGGAACCGCACATCGGGATAATCAGCCGCAACATCGGAAATGTTGAGTTGTTCCTCCTGCAGAAAACGATTCCAGAAGTCGTCTTTTGGAGTATTGGAGTAATCCTTTACAGTAACCCATGTTTCACCTCCATCGTTGGAGACTTCGGTGCGTGCCACGAAGTTGTTGGAGGTTCTCCTCCAGATGTCGTAGGTGTAGTTCAAGTAGACAGCTGCCTGTCCTACAGTCGAGAAGGGAGGCCCCTCCAGAATCCCGCCGGCACGCTGGTGAAACCCCGTCGCTGATCTTTGGTTCCAGCTGGAAACAACCGCATAGCGACCATCGAGGTCCGGGATTGGTGAGAAACCGACGGAAGAAAAACCGGGATAGGATTGAAATCCCCAAGCGTGAATGGGAAGAATGCCGGCGATTTCCGTCTGGTTCCAGCCGGCGAGCGTGGTGTCCGTCGAGCCTTCGAAGTCCTCTTCAATGATGGCGACGAAATCACTGCGCAGGATCGTGCCCAGTGCCTCGCCCTGATAGATGTAGCCGTCGCTGGGGTTGGATAAACGGAGAAGGAAAGTCTCGTCCAACTCGGGGAGGCCATCGTTCCAAAGTAGGATGGGAAAGTCGTATGTGGTGCGGACTCCATCACCAGGGAAGGTGAATGTGGATTGCAGCTCCTGGTCAAAGTCAAAGTCCTCCTCTGATGTGGTTATGTTGATGATCTCGAAGTCGATCTCGATGGGTCCGCTGGGTGGGGGTTCTGCGGTGATGGTGAAGAACATGATCTCGTCCTCCTCCACCCCAGTCGCTGGTCCCACGGAGATGATTGGCAACCCCGTCTCGACGACACGGATATTGTCGATTTCGGCGATGTCATCATCATCCGTGAACGTGGCCCGGAATCCAAGGTAATAGGAATCGGTTGTGGGAGCGGTGAACTGCTCGAGGGCGTTTTCCGGGCCAGAGGTGCCCGTTGTGCTGTCAAAAACCAGGGTCTCACCGTCCAGTCCGCCGGCCCCAACGGAGGAAGTCCCCACATAGAGGTCGACGAACTCACGATATGTTGCAAAGTAGGAAATGTCGTAGGTGACGCCTGCCTCCATGGGGATGGGGGGGCTGATCATCCAGCCTACCGATGGGGTAAAGCCGGGGTAAGCAATGATCGCCTGCGAGTCGGCGCTTGGCCTGAACTGCTGTGACCAGATCACCGAACCGCTATTATTCTCAGTGACGAATCCGCGTAAGGATAAAGGGGCTCGGCCCTCGAATGTTTCCTCGTAGAATTGAGCGGAGGCGATTTGCGCCGAAAATAACACGGCGGCGGCGAGGGGCAGCAGAGGGAACTTTAGGTTCCTTTGAATAATCTGTCCGGGGAACATGATGAGATTGGCAACTCTTTCTGTTGGCTTGATGTTAGTCTTCAAAGAAGCGTTAAAATTATATGATAAATTGAACTGTGCCCTGTCAACCCTCACGTACAGTTTTTTTCTGAAATTAATCAGAGAACATCACGTTAATGACAAGTTTTCAGAAGGGCTTCATGGCGAAACCTATCCAATATTTTTGCCAAATCATTAAAAAGGAATCGCGGGGGTCGCCGATTTTTCACCCCCTCCCCGGGGAGATTGCCCTCACCCGGGGGCTGGTTGCATTTAACGGAGGTTGACCCGTCCCTTGGCGCCCAGCTTGACCAGCATCCCTTCAAGGGGACCGT
>JAFIGB010000467.1 GCA_020831705.1 Candidatus Sumerlaeia bacterium
CCCCACGCCGCTCAACCCCTCCCCTTCCCGGAGCACAATCGTCCCATCGCTACGAACGTCCAGCGCCAGGGTGGGCAATGTACGCTTGGAAAGGGCACCCTCCTGGGCGCGGACCATGGGCCGTACCAACAGGTCCAAGCCCCAGGGTGCAATGAAGTAACCCACCACCATGCCAAGCACGACGGCGATCACAGCCATGATGAGGCGCTGACGTAATTCCTCCAGATGGGCGAGGAGGCTCAGTTCCTTTTCACGGGAGGATTCACTGGTCACGGGTTATTTGGGGGCGGGATCACTCCCCTCGTTGGTGGGGGGTGCCTTCGGTGTGGGAAGTTTCAGGCGCATCTTCCTTGAATCCACCACCACCCTCGGCAAGGAGGTTGGGAACAAGACGGAATTCTTGGAACACCTGGCCAAGGGTACGCCCCATGGCGGAAAGCAAGCCTGAACCGAATATCAGGAGGACCGCAACGAGGATGATGACGAATTCCGTCATGCCGAGCGGGAGCGGTGAGAGGACAAGTCTGGACATATTTGGTTCTGGGGACGAACCCCTTCTCCAAGGTTGGGTTTGGACTCCGAACAGGTCGGAACCGGGGGGAAGGCTTCGGCCCCCCACCGGGACAGGTCAATGCGAAGCCCCGACAACAAACCACCTTCGTGTAAAAGAAAACCGCTGTATTTTATAGGTTTTATCGATTGGCGTCCTGCTGGCGCATCACCTCGATGACCTCCCGGAGGCATTGGGCGACCAATCCATAATGCCCAAGTTCCGGTTCCCATTTCTCGCGGCATCGGGGAAGTTCCCCGGCAAGATACCTCCCCATGCCCGGAGGAACAACGGTGTCCGCCAGTCCATGCCAAAGGTGAACCTCCATCGTGATCTCACTGATTTCGAATCCCCAGTCCGACGCGAGAACCACCGCATCCAGAAAGGGGCCTTCAATACCCTTGCGAAACGCCCGGCGGAAGTCACGCAGGAGCATGCGGGAAAACCGGGCATCACCAAGCGCCTGTTGATCCGAGGCGGGCAACCGGCGAACCACCAAGGCAGGCAATGGGGAGGTTGCCGTGGCCAAATATCTCCGCATGAGATGGAGAATCCATCGTGCCACCCTGGGATGATGGCGGATGAGCGTGTAGAAAAACCGTGCTTTTTGGTAAATCGGTGCGTGGTGCCGCATGACAGGCTGGGGCGCGAGGCCACCAAGAATGGAAACCGACCGAAGCCGATGGGGAATTCCATGGGCGCAGGCGAGGGCATACGGGGCACCGGCAGAAACCCCCACCAGGTGAAAGGACTTCAGGCCAAGACGGTCCGCCACCGCCTCCATAACAGGTGGCCAATCCACAAGCTGCCTCCCCGGTTGTGCCCCGGACCCGGCAATACCCGGGCGATCCATGGTGATCAATCGGACATCCAACTCCCGGAGGAGCCCCCTGTCGGGCGTCCGTTGCAGTCTCGATCCGGGCCATCCATGAAACAAAACAACGGGAAGTCCCGTGCGGGATCCCGTTTGTGCCACGGAAATTTGCGGTACCATGGCGGAATTTCCCTTCATCATGCCTCCCATTGGCGCTCGATTTCTTCGATGGCCTCCTGGAGGGTCGGTGCGGTGGGGAAGCTGCTGCCTTCGCTGGGATCATCCTTCCGCTTCAGGAGACACACATTCCAGCCCGCTTCACGCCCGCCCCTGGCATCCGCCTCAATATCGTCGCCGATGATCGCAAACCGCTCATATCCGAGTGCCCGTGCCCTTTCCTCCCCATGGCTGAAAATTCCCGCCGAGGGTTTTTCGTGACCTGCTTCACTGGAGGTAATGACCATTTCGAACCTTTCCGACAACCCGAAGTCCTTGACGACCATTGCAAGGCGACGGTCCCAGTTACTCAGGATCGCCAGTGACACCCCGTTTTTTCGGGCAAAATCGAGACCATCCAGAACATCGGGGTAAAGGCTCCAACATTCCGAGGTGGAGAAAAGATCGAACACACGCTGGTAATACTCATCGCCATCCGGAGGCGTAAACCCAGCGATTTCAAATGTTTGCGTTACGACCCCCTTCCAGAATTGATGGGATTCCTCCAAAGTGATGCCATAAGGCACCTCGGGATGGGCAGGGTGATCCACCTTACAAAGTTTCCAGGCGGCATAAAAGGCACGGTCGAGGGCCTTTGGATCCACTTTGATGCCATGGCCATTCGCAAGGAGGGCGTAAAAATGTCCCACGGAAGGATGGGGATGGAGGAGCGTAAACCCTGCATCGAGAAAGATTAAACCTCTGTTTTCTAAATCCGTCACCTGGGATGCCCCCCCTTTTTCACTTGCCACGGCGGGCGGGAATGGTAGTTGCCTGTCGCCCCGGTAATGGTCACGGCCATCGCCGCCGATGAAACCGAAATCAACAAAGAGCTCCAAAAAACCCGCTCAGCTGACGGGTTTGGGATGGAACCTGAAAAATATGACCTCACTTGTAATCGTCGAATCACCTGCCAAAGCAAAGACGATCAGTAATTTTCTGGGAAAAGGATACCGCGTCGAAGCCTCCTTCGGCCACGTTCGCGATCTTCCAGCTAGCAAGAAGGAAGTCCCCGAAGCCTACAAGAAGGAAAAGTGGGCCGAATTTGCTGTAAACATCGAGGACGAATTTCAGCCCATTTATGTGGTCAGCCCAGAAAAGCGCAAGCATGTCGCCGAACTGAAGCGAGCCCTCAAGGATGCCGATGAGCTGATTCTCGCAACCGACGAGGATCGCGAGGGGGAATCGATCAGCTGGCACCTGCTGGAGCTGCTCAAGCCGAAGGTGCCCGTCCGCCGCATTGTCTTCCACGAGATCACCCGTGAAGCAATCAAGGCCGCCATGGAGTCCCCCCGGGAGGTGGACAACAATCTGGTCCGCGCCCAGGAAAGCCGCCGCATCGTCGACAGGCTGTTTGGCTACAAGCTCAGTCCCGTTCTGTGGCGCAAGGTCCAGCGCGGCCTGAGCGCAGGCCGTGTGCAGTCCGCCGCCCTCCGTCTCATCGTGGAACGGGAGGAGGATCGCCGGGCCTTCCACTCCAGCGTGTATTGGGATCTCGAGGCCGAGATTAACTCGCCAACCGGCCCCTTCAAGGTGACCCTTGTCTCTGTCGGCGGCAAACGGCTCGCCAGCGGGAAGGACTTCGACCCCGCCACCGGGAAACTGAAGAACAGTGCCGTCTTTCACCTTGATAATGAGGACAAAACCGCCCGGCTTCGGGTGAAGGTGGAGGAGGCCCTCCCCTGGGAAGTAACCGCGGTGGAGGACAAGCCTGCCAGCCAACGGCCATATCCCCCCTTCACGACCTCCACGCTCCAGCAGGAGGCCAACCGCAAGCTCGGCTTCACCGCCAAACCCACCATGCGCATTGCCCAGCGTCTATACGAAGGCATCAACCTTGGCGAGGGCGAGCGCGTCGGTCTGATCACCTACATGCGTACCGACTCGGTGGTCCTTTCAGAACGTGCCATGGGCGAGGCCCAGAACGTGATCCGCCGTCAATACGGCGAGGAATACGCCAAGGGGTTCCGCCCCTACAAGACCAAGGCACGCAACGCCCAGGAAGCCCACGAGGCCATCCGCCCCACCGAGCTCTCCCGCCTTCCCCAGGCCGTCAAGCGTTACCTGGACAAGGAGGAACTCGATCTATACGAGCTCATCTGGAAGCGCACCCTTGCCCGACACATGCCGGACCCCAAGCTCCTGCGCACCACCGTGGAAATCACCGC
>JAFIGB010000468.1 GCA_020831705.1 Candidatus Sumerlaeia bacterium
TTCAAAAGACCGGGCCAGTTCTGGACAATGGAGGGGGACGAGGCGCTGTTGGCCTTGGAAATCTTCTGGCGAAATGATCGGTGGAACCTCCTCTTTGAACAAGGAGGGCAGGATCGCCCTATACGGAGGTGAGTTGCGCCCGCGGTCCCGGGTGCATTCCCGGCACCCTTGACACCGGCCATCCCCACGGCGACGCTTCTCATCCTTTTGGTTGGCCTCTCTTGTGGGGCCTGAACTCCATGAAATGATGTGATTGCTTTGACGACGTCTCCCACCACACCCCTGATTCAACTTGGTCTCCCCAAGGGCCGGATGCAGGAGGGTGTTTTCACGCTCCTGCGCGAGGCGGGGGTCAATGTCCGCGCTGGAAGTCGCGGATATCGCCCCTCCCTGTCGATTCCCGGTTTTGAGGTCAAAATCCTCAAGCCCCAGAACATCGTGGAAATGCTCCATTTTGGCTCCCGCGATATTGGGTTTGCAGGCCATGACTGGGTGAAGGAGCTCAAGGCCGACCTGGTGGAGCTTTTTGATACCGGCCTGGACCCGGTGAGAATCGTGGCCGCCGCGCCGAAGACAATCCTTGAGGATGGGCAACTTCCCAAGCGCTCCCTTGTTGTTGCCTCGGAATACGAGCATCTCACTCGGCGCTGGATTTCCGATTCAGGCATTGATGCCCGATTCGTCCGGTCCTACGGCGCCACCGAGGTTTTCCCCCCGGAGGATGCCGACTGTATTGTGGACAATACGGCGACGGGTTCGACGCTGGTGGCGAACGGGCTGGAGATCGTGGAGACGGTGATGCATTCCTCCACGCGGTTGTACGCCAACCCCAAGGTACTGGAACACAATGGGAAGCGGGCCAGAATTGAGGAGTTGGTGATGCTCCTGCAAAGCGTTCTCGATGCCCGCCAGCGGGTGATGGTGGAGGTCAACGTACGTACCGATGCCCTGGAAGCGGTTTGCCAGGCCCTTCCCTGCATGCGCGAGCCAACGATTTCGTCGCTCCATGGCGATGGTGGTTTTGCCATCAAGGCCGCGGTTCTTCGCAAGGATCTTCCCGGGGTGATTCCCCGCGTGAAAGCCGCCGGCGGTACCGACGTTGTCGTTTATGACCTTTCCCAGATCGTCCCCTGAACGGGGGACCAGGAGCCCTCCCCGTGGCCCAGTTCACAGCACAAATTACCCCATCCCCCGGTGTGGCGGGGGTGAAGCCCTACTCGGTGCCCCGTCATCGTGCCCCCATTGACCTGAAGCTGGATGCCAACGAGGGGGAAGCGCCACCGGAGCAGTTGTTCCAGCGTCTCGTGGCCCTCGGCCCCGATATCATGCGCCGTTACCCAAGCGCGATGGAGCTTCAGCAGGCCCTTGCAACCCGTCTTAATCTTGATCCCTCCCAGGTGATTCTCACGGCCGGGGCGGATGATGCCCTCGATCGTCTTTGCCGGGCGGTGCTTCAACCGGGCAAGCGTCTGCTGCTGACCAATCCCTCCTTTGAAATGTTGACCCGTTACGCCAAACTGGCTGGTGGCGAGTTCGATGAAATCCCATGGATGGACGGTCCCTTCCCCGTGGATGCCTTTTTGGAGCGCATCACACCGGAGACGGCCCTGATTGCCGTGGTGACGCCCAACAATCCCACCGGGACGGTGGCGGCACGGGAGGTCATCAGCAGACTTGCCAAAGCAGCTCCCCACGCCATCATCCTTGCCGATCTGGCGTATGTGGAATTCGCCGACGAGGATTACACGGACTACTGTCTCGGCTTTCCAAATGTCATTGTCACGCGAACCTTTTCCAAGGCCTGGGGCCTTGCGGGACTTCGTGTCGGGTATGCCCTCGGTCCCGAGGAGTACATCGGCTGGATGCGTGCCGCTGGTGGTCCCTACGCCGTGTCACGTCCATCATTGGCATTGTCACTGGCCCGTCTGGAAGCAGACCAGGGGGATTCCGCACGTTTCATCGCGCAGATTCGCGAGGACCGCGGTCGTCTCCACGAGATGCTCGACTCGCTCGGTATTGCACACACGGATTCCCAGGCAAACTTCGCCTTCGCCCAATCCCCGCAATGTTTGTGGATTCGGGACGCACTGGCTGGCGTCGGTATATCCGTGCGCGCCTACCCCGGTCATCCGACCCTTGGCAATGCACTTCGGATTACCTGCCCCGGTGACCGCCACGATTGCGACCGGCTTCTCCATGGAATTGCCAGCGCGGTGCGTCCGGAATGGATCGCCGTGGATGTCACCTCGCCGAATGGGGCCGACTTTCTCCTCGCTCTGGAGGAAAACCGACCGCAGGGAATCTCGCGTATTCTCTCCATCGAGGGCGACGTTTCGGCGCTTTCCGGTCGGGGATGGGTAGTGACGGGTCGCCGTGACGTTATCGAGGCAGCCCGAAAGGGCGCCCTGATTCCCCTCGGCATGGGCGATACCGATCTGGAAGAATTTGGCGCGGCGCGCATGATTTCAAATCCCAAGGATCTGGAGGCACTCCTGCCATGAGCAAACGCATCGGCGAAGTGACCCGCAAGACAAGCGAGACGGAAATCTCCCTCCGCCTTAATCTGGACGGCGGGGGAAAGATATCCATCAACACAGGGATCGGGTTCCTCGATCACATGCTGACGGCCCTTGCCAAGCACGGCCGCATGGACCTTGAACTGACCTGCAAGGGCGACCTCCATATAGACGATCACCACACGGCGGAGGATTGCGCCATCGCCCTCGGGCAGGCCCTCGATCAGGCATTGGGCGAGCGCCGTGGTATTACACGGTTTGGCTCCGCACTTGCCCCGCTGGACGAGGCCCTGGCCCGTGCGGTCGTCGATCTTTCGGGACGTCCGTATGCCGTTGTCAACCTCGCCCTTGAGCGCGAGGCCGTCGGTGGTTTGGCGTGTGAGAACATCCCCCACCTTCTGGAGACGCTGGCGCTGAACAGCCGGTGCTGCTTCCATATAGACGTACTTCGCGGTGACAATGATCACCACCGTGCGGAGGCGGCCTTCAAGGCGCTGGCGTTGGCCCTTCGTGATGCCGTCCGCAGGGATGGCTCGACAGATATCCCCAGCACCAAGGGGGTGCTTTGATGGCTGGTCAGGAAGTTCTCGTCCTGCGCACCGGGGTGGCGAATCTCGCCTCGGTGCTGGCAGGCTTTCGCCGCCTGGGGGCGTCCCCCCGGCTGACCGAGGATCCCGCTGAAGTCGCCGCCGCCACCCATGTGATGGTGCCCGGCGTGGGGGCCTTTGGTGCGGCGATGGACCGCCTTCGCGAAACCGGTCTCGACCGGGCCATCCTGGATCGGGTTGCGGCGGACAAGCCGACGGTCGCCATTTGTGTGGGGCTTCAGGTTTTCTGCGAGGAAAGCGAGGAGACTCCCGGCGCCCGTGGCCTCGGGATACTTCCCGTCAAGGTCAGGCGTTTCCCGGAAACGGTCGTCGTCCCCCAGCTTGGCTGGAACCATATAGACGCTGACAAGGGGTGCCGTTACCTGAGAAGTGGATATACATACTTCGCAAACTCCTACTTTGTTGAATCGGTTCCCGATGGTTGGTCGGCTGCACGGGCCGAGCACGGTGTTTCCTTTGTCGCCGGACTGGAGCGGGGCAACACGCTCGTCTGCCAGTTCCACCCCGAGTTGAGCGGTGGGCACGGTCTGGATATTCTCGGTGCCTGGCTCGACGCCACAACCGCGGGAGGTTGATGATGCTGACACGTAGAATCATTCCCTGTCTGGACGTCCGTGACGGACGTGTTGTGAAGGGGATCAAGTTCCAGGGATTGCGCGATGCGGGCGATCCGGCGGAACTGGCCACCTCCTACGAAAAACAGGGTGCCGACGAATTGGTGATCCTGGACGTATCCGCAACGCCCGATGGCCGGGCCACGGCGGTGGAAACCGTCCGCAAGGTCCGCGAGTGCCTGTCGATTCCGTTGACGGTCGGTGGCGGCGTTCGTGCCGCGGAAAATGCCCGGGCGCTGCTGGAAGCCGGGGCGGACAAGGTTGGCGTCAATACAGCCGCTGTCAGGACGCCGGAACTCATCACGGAAATCGCCACGCGATTCGGCAGTCAGTGCGCCGTTGTTGCCATTGATGCCGGTCGTCGCGAGGAAGGGGATGGCTGGGAAGTCATCATCACCTCGGGGAAGGAACGCACCGGTATAGACGCCGTGGAATGGGCCGCCCATGTAGTCTCGCTGGGTGCGGGGGAAATTCTTCTGACCAGCTGGGACCGCGATGGAACCAAATCCGGGTATGACAACGACCTGCTCCGTGCCGTTTCGAGTGCGGTGAATGTACCGGTGATCGCCTCGGGTGGTGCCGCAACGCCGGAACACCTCCTTGAGGGGATCGAGGCCGGTGCGGATGCCGTGCTGGCCGCTTCGATTTTCCATTACGGCGAATACAATGTCGCCACGTTGAAAAAATATCTTTCTGAAAAGGGTGTCGCAATCCGGTTATGATCGTTCCTTCAATTGATCTCATGGATGGCCAGTCGGTGCAGTTGATCGGCGGCCGCAAGGAGTCCCGCGCCAGCGAGCGTGAGTACGGTGATCCCATCCCCCTGGCGCGGAAGTTCCGCCTCGCGGGTGACATCGCGGTGATCGATCTCGATGCCGCCTTTGGCAAGGGATCGAACCGCGAAATGATCACGAAACTCGTCCGGGAGGCACCCTGTCGTGTTGGGGGCGGCATTCGGGATGTACAGACAGCGCAGGAAATTTTGGATCTCGGTGCAAAGCGGGTCATCCTCGGCACCGCCGCAAAACCGGAGATTCTCCGCGAGCTTCCCCGCGACCGCACCATGGCAGCCCTGGATGCCTACGACGGCGAGGTTGTCGTCGAAGGCTGGCAGACCAAGACCGGCGAGGGTCTTCTGGATCGCATCCGCGAACTGAAGGACATTGTGGGCAGTTTCCTTGTGACCTTCGTGGAAAAGGAAGGCCGCATGCAGGGCACCGACATGAAAACCGTGGCCCAGCTCATCGAAATTGTCGGCAAGCGTCGCCTGACCATCGCCGGAGGCGTCACCACCTGCGAGGAAATCGCCGAATTGGACAAGATGGGTGCCGACGCCCAGGTAGGCATGGCGATCTATACAGGGAAGATGGATCTCGGTGATGCCATTGCTGCGCCGTTGACGACCGATCGTCCCGACGGGCTTTTCTCCACCATCGTTACCGACGAACACGGCATCGCCCTCGGGCTTGCCTACTCCAGTCGGGACAGCATCCGCGAGGCGGTTCGCCGCCAGCTGGGTATCTATCAATCGCGCAAGCGTGGTCTTTGGGTGAAGGGGGAAAGTTCCGGCAACACCCAGGAGCTCCTCGGCATTGCCCTCGATTGCGACCGTGATGCGGTGCGGTTTACCGTCCGCCAGCAGGGGGGCGGCTTCTGCCACCTTCCCCAGTTCACCTGCTTTGGGAACATCGGTGGGCTGACGGAACTTCAGCGGACGCTTTGGCAGCGTCGTGACGAGGCGCCGGAAGGCTCCTACACAAAGCGTCTATACAACGACCGAGATCTGTTGGCGTCGAAGTTGCAGGAGGAGGCCCGCGAGCTTTCCGAGGCGGAAACGCCCGAGGAGGTCGCCTGGGAAGCCGCCGACCTGATTTACTTCGCCATGGTCCGCATGGCCGCCGCGGGAGTTCCCCTTTCCGAGGTGGAAAAACAACTCGACCTCCGTTCACGCAAGGTCAACCGCCGTCCCGGAGACGCCAAGAAGTAAGGAGCCACGACCCCGATGCCCGAGTTCTTTCGCCAGCTTTCCCCCTCCCAGGTCAGGGCAATCCGCCATGATCCCGTGGATGCCGACACCATCTCCGCCGCGGGGAAGATCGTCGATCACGTCCGCAGGGACGGTGAGAAGGCGCTCCGTCTATATGCGGAGAAGTTTGGCGAACTGGAACCCGGCGCACCGTTGGTGCTCGATCGGGCTGCCCTCAAGAAGGCGTGTGAAGCCGTTCCTGAGGATGTTCGTGCACTGCTGGAGCGGACGGCTGCACGGATCCGCCAGTTTGCAAAGGCCCAGCGGGAAGGCATCCGTGATATACAGGCACCCATTTCCGGAGGTATGGCAGGACACACGGTCGACGCCGTGGAGCGGGCCGGATGTTACGCCCCCGGCGGGCGCTTCCCCCTTCCGTCAACGATGCTCATGACCGCGGTGACCGCCCGTGTCGCTGGAGTAAAGGAAGTGTGGGCGGCTTCCCCCAAGCCCGCACCCGCAACGCTTGCTGCGGCGTATATCGCCGGTGTGGATTACCTGCTTGTTGCCGGAGGCGCCCAGGCCATCGCTGCCCTCGCCTACGGGGCGGGTGACCTTGTCAGGCCGTGTGATGTCATCGTCGGTCCCGGAAGTCGCTGGGTGACCGCCGCGAAGTTTCTGGTGTCCGCCCACGTGGCCATCGACATGCTGGCAGGCCCCTCCGAGTTGGTTGTTCTTGCCGATGAATCAGCAGATCCCTCCATCATTGCGGCGGATCTGCTTGCCCAGGCGGAACATGACACCGTTGCCCTGCCTGTTCTTGTCACGACGAGTCAGGGCCTTATAGACAGGACAAGGGCGGAGGTTCGCAGGCAACTCGAATCACTTCCCACAGCAGACACTGCAACGCCAGCCATGGAAAACGGATTTGCCGTGTTGTGTGAATCCATGGAGGAAGCCATCTCCATTACCGACACCCTGGCACCGGAACACCTTGAGGTCATGACAAAAGACCCCCGTGATATCGGCCACAAACTTTCCCATTACGGAGCGATATTCGTCGGGGAAGGCAGCGCCGAGGTTCTGGGCGACTACGGAGCCGGCCCCAACCACACCCTTCCCACCGGAGGGCGCGCCCGCTATACAGGGGGGCTTTCCGTCTTCCACTTCCTCCGTGTGCGCACGTGGATGCGTATTGACGACCGGACCGCCGCCCGCGGCCTTGTGGAGGACAGCATCGCACTCGGGCGCCTTGAAGGGCTGGAAGGCCACGCAAGGTCGGCCGAAAAGCGACTGTAAGACCGGATATCTCTGGAATGAAAAAATCCCCGAAAGCAATGCTGCTTCCGGGGATTTTTTACTGATCATCTGTTGATGTACATCAGGGTACGTTGAGGGGTACTTCCTCGGAGGTGTTCGTCTCGCCTCGCTGGGCCTGAAGTTTTTCGAGGCGGTCCAGTGCGTTGAGTGCCGCGATATACGCCTTGGCGGAAGCCTGGATGATGTCGGTGGCAACACCGCGCCCCTTCACCCGGTTCTTGCCCGGGCAGTCGGCACGGGTGACGGTAAGCGTCACACGCCCCATGGCGTCCTGCCCCTCGGTGACGGCCTCGATTTGGTATTCGAGCACCTTGAGGGGATTGGCGGTAATGCGGTCGATCGCGGCGAAGACCGCGTCAACAGGCCCATCGCCCATGGCGGCGTCCGTATAGACGCGTCCCTCGTAGCTCAGGCGAACCGTCGCGGTCGGGGAGATCGTCGTGCCTGTCATTGCGGACATATACTCGAAGACCCACGAGTCGGTCTTGTTCTGGAAAAGCGCCTCCTGGGCAAGGGCCACCAGGTCGTCGTCATAAACGTCCTTCTTCTTGTCCGCAACTTCTTTGAAGCGGGTGAAGCAGCGTTCGAAGTCGTCGCCATCAAGCTCGAAGCCGAGTTCGGCCAGACGATCCCGGAAGGCGTGGCGACCTGAGTGCTTGCCCATGACAAGCCCTTCGCCCCGCCATCCCACCGATTCAGGGGTCATGATTTCATAGGTTGACTTGTCCTTCAACATGCCATCCTGGTGAATGCCCGCCTCGTGGGCGAAGGCGTTTGCGCCGACGATGGCCTTGTTCGCCTGGACGCGCTGGCCGGTGACCTGGCTGACAAGGCGCGAGGTATTGAACAGCTCCTCGCTGGCAATGACGGTATCGCAGCCGAAGTAGTCGGAACGCGTCCGCAGGTTCATCACAATTTCCTCCAGCGACGCATTACCGGCGCGTTCGCCAAGGCCATTGATGGTGCATTCGATCTGGCGGGCGCCCTGCTTGACCGCTGCGAGCGAGTTGGCCACGGCCAGGCCAAGATCGTTGTGGCAGTGGACACTGATGATGGCCTCCTTCGCCTTGGGCACGTTCTCAAAGATATGCCGAATCTGGGCGGCATATTGATCGGGCTGGCAATAACCAACCGTGTCGGGAATATTGACCGTTGTGGCACCGGCATCGATGACGGCGGCGACAACCTCGACCATGAAATCCCACTCGGTGCGCCCGGCGTCCTCGAGGGAGAACTCCACGTCATCCACGAATGTCTTGGCGTACTTGACGGCATTGACGGCGCTTTCAACGACCTGCTCGCGGGACATGCGGAGCTTGCGATCGCGGTGAATGGGCGAGGTGGCAATGAAAGTGTGGATGCGGGGGAAGCGGGCAGGTTTGACGGCCTCGGCGGCGCGGGCGATATCCTTCTCGCGCGAGCGGCACAATCCGGCAATGGTCGGGGGCTTCTTGCAGGGTCCGGTGTCCATGTTGCCGATTTTTTCGGCAATGGCGCGGACGCTTTCGAAGTCGCCGATGGAACTGATGGGAAACCCGGCCTCGATCACATCGACACCGAGTCGCGCTAGCTGCCGGCCCACCTCGAGTTTTTCCTTCAGCGTCATGCTGCAACCCGGTGCCTGTTCGCCATCGCGCAGCGTCGTGTCGAAGATCACGACGTGGTTTCCGGTATTCATGTGAGTCGCCTCCTTTCGGGGGGCTGGATTTCGTCGGGGGTGAAAATAAAATCACCCCCGGGAAGGGAAGCCTGGCTGGTGCCGACTTCTCTTCCCGGGGGCGCTTGGTGCGTGTTACCACCCCGGTTGCCCACAACTCCCGGCGGGGGAGCGGTGTGCCACTTCGTTTTCTCCTCTAACGGGGGAGGCCAACCCGTCCGGCTCTACTGGTCATGGACCGGGGTCCAGATGTTCGCACCGGAAGCTCGGAGGCGAGTTCGGACGGTTGTCGCCGGGATTCTTCCAGCCTTGGAATCCCTCTCTGTTGGCCGACGCGCCGTCGTACTACTCCTCGTCATCGCCTTTGCTCGTCATGTTGGCGGAGGACCGAAGCCCTGCCCGCCGTGGCAAAAGAAAGGTGCAACGACTCCTCCCTTGTCAAGGGGGGATGTGGCAAAATCGGAATCTTCGCCAATATTTCGCCCCATCTGTCCACGAAATATACTTTTGAACTGATGGATGTGGCGGGGATTTCCAGTTGGGGCTGCTTGCCAAGGGGATCAGTGGTTTCCGTGTGTTCAGTGGACAAATTGCTGTTTTTTCTGTCCACGGACACCACTGATGGCCACGGAATGAAGTCTTGTTTTGATGGATGTGGCGGGGATTTCCTGTTGGGGCTGCTTGCCAAGGGGATCAGTGGTTTCCGTGTGTTCAGTGGACAATTTGCCGTTTGTTCGCTCACGGACAACTCAGTTGGGATCAGAATGAAGTTTTGTGTTGATGAATGAAGGTCGAGGTGATTATTTTCAGTTGGTGTGACCTGCAAGAGACAACAATGGAATCCACGCATTCGCTGGATATCCCTGTCTCTATCTCAGCAGGAAATCTTATTGAAGAGGTAGTCTCATGGCAGATCTCATCTATGAAGAAGAATCCTATCAAATTCGTGGTGCCATTTATGATGTCTATAACGAACTCGGCTGCGGATTTTTGGAAGGCGTCTATCAGGAGGCCCTGTCCAGAGAACTGAGTGAACGCAATATTCCATTCATTGAGCAAAAGGAACTATACATAGTATACAAGGGTCGCCCTCTTAATCAAACGTTCAAGGCGGACATGGTTTGTCATGACCTTATCCTGATTGAGTTGAAAGCTCTCAAGGCACTCAACGATCAGCATCTTGCCCAGGTCATGAACTACCTCAAGGCTTCCGGTCTCCGCCTTGGGTTGCTCGTGAACTTTGGCGCATATCCCAAGGTCGAAATTCGCCGGGTTGTTGTCTGACCCGTTATCTGACCCTGAAATGGAGTTCGGTGCATCTTGTCCGTGGGGCAAAGTGGTTTTTGACGCCCTTCCGTTTCGCCTTTTTTTCGTTGCCCCGTGCCCCTCAATGGTCATTATGTGCCCAACTTTAAGCCCGACCTCCCGGCGCTGGACATTCCCAAGGAGGATCCCGCCGCATGCTTGCCAAGCTCATCTCCTTCGCCATCCATGGCATCAGCGCCTTTCCCGTCCAGGTGGAAGTCGATGTTATTGAGGTCAAGGAACCCAGTGCGGCGACGTGGAACATTGTGGGGCTTGGGGATATGGCCGTCCGCGAGGCTCGTGAACGGGTCAAGGCCGCCCTCAAAAACAGCGCCCTCGCCCTTGCCCAGCGCCGTGTTGTGGTCAATCTCGCCCCCGCCGATGTGAAGAAGGAGGGGTCCCACCTCGATCTTCCCATGGCACTGGCCGCGCTCATTGCCACCGGACGCATTCAAAACCAACGCCCCGAATCCGCCGCGGCCGGGGAACTGGGTCTTGACGGTCAGATCCAACCCCTCGCCGGAGCATTGCCCCTCGCCATTGGCGCCCGGGAACAGGGCCTTAGGACACTCCTCCTTCCCGCCATGAACGCCACCGAGGCGGCCCATGTTTCCGGCATTGACATTATTCCCATCCAGACGCTGCGTCAGGCCGCCGA
>JAFIGB010000469.1 GCA_020831705.1 Candidatus Sumerlaeia bacterium
GGACCCAGTCATCCGTCTGGACGACAAAGGTGCGTCCATCGCCGAGGACCTCCAGATTACGGAGCGTCTTGTCGAGATGAATGTCCATCAGGGCCACCACTTCCCCGCGCCGCCGCTCCCAGACCGAGATGGTCTTGTCGGTGCGGACGAGAAAAACGGTCGTATTGGGGAAGGGAATGACCTCATGGATCTTCCCCGAGGTGGGTTTGATTTCATTGATGTAGCTGGCCGCGTAGATCATCTCGCCAGCCCCGGGATTGAAGTGAATCAGGCTGTTGCCGTTCTGGGCGGTTGCATCGCCGGACTGAAAAAAGAAAAGACCCGCGGCCACAAGAAACGCCGCCGTCCCCACCGTCCCTATCAGGGGAGCTTTACTGCTTCGAATCATGGGCCTCAACCTCCAGAGTAACATGCAACGGCCGGTTTCACCGCGCACGGGATGAAATCAAACAACTCACGCCACCACTTGCAGGCTTGTGGGCAGGGGTGTCAACCCGAAGGGGGGGCTTCGAGTGCCAGGCAATTCAAGGCAAGGAGGAAAAGGTGAATGCCGCCGCCTTGGAGGTTTACAGGGCGGCGGCATATTTAATAAAGATGGGCTGTTTGGGAACTGGGTGGAAATGGTCTCACCACATCGCCAAAATCCGCCAATCCCCTTCATAGGAGTTCAGAGGCATCACCGACCCTCAAGCTAATCAGGAAGTTGTGCAGTTCATCTCGTCTGCGTTTAATTTGGGAAAGTGTGACCAAGGCAGCCTTGTGGCTTTCTTCTGTTTCCAGTGCGGAAACTAGCGCATCATTGAACTTCGATTCAATTTCATTAAAGGCATCCTCGGCAACGCTAATAGTTATCTGTAGTGACTCAAACACAAACTCGCTGGCCATTTCCCGGCAAGCATTGTGGAGTCTCTGAAATGCTTCACTCTTCTTTTTTTCTTCCCGGGATTGCCCAATAAGTGAGAGAAGGGCTTCACTCAAGCCAACAGCAATTATGACAATTGGCCCTAAAGCCTTGGAGGATGATTTTGCCATTGATGTAATGGCGGCCTTGCCTTTGCCTGCAAATAGACTTGGAAGTTTGGCCTTTGCCGCAAAAAGAAGTTTTGTAATATACTTAACCCCTTCAGGTCCTCCGAGAAACTCAACGAACTTCCGAAGGGCTACATGCTGACCCAAGTTCTTGGGAAGTATTTTGGAGAACAAGTCTTCAAAGTCGGAGTCTCCAAACTTTACCCCCTCAACTGCGTCTCCCAAACTTCCAACCTTGCGGATATTTACGTTCAACTCTTGCTCGAATTTACTTGTCTGAGCCTCAAGGTTTTTGAGAATAATATTTTCAATGCTTTTTTGGTAGGTTTCCTGTACTTCCACGATCGCGGCCCTAGCCTTGGACTCATCCTCAACATTCTCAAGTCTGGTTAAGAAGTCATCTGCAATTTTGTCCTGAAGCAACCGAATTTCACTTTCAGCGGAACTGATCATATTGAGTTTCGCCCTTCGTGCGGCCTCAGCCATTTCACCGAGGGCCTTCTTCTCAGGCTCCTTGTGGCCCTCCTGTATCTCTGCCGTCATTTTCTCGAGGATGGTTCCGATTTTCTCGAGTGCAGGTGCGACCAATTTGTCTCCAGTTGTCCCTGCCAGTGTGGAGAGAATATCAGTCTCCAACTCCAGCAAACCACTTTTCTCAACTAGCAACTGGTTCGATTCAAGACGCCCACGCAATGCCCTTTCGGCATTGATAATGTGGAAAGCTGTCCTATCGAGCAACTTTGGAGAAATGTCGGCTGCCAAAAGATTTTCCCTGAACCGCTGGAGAACGTTCTCCATTTCCCCGCTCGCCTGATCCAACCCCGACTTGTTATTCATGACAATGATCGTTGGCCGACCGCTTTCAATGACACGCTTCAACTCTTGCGATGTGGCTTCAAGCTCAAAAGCACCTGATGTAGAAACCACAAATACAATGACGTGACATTTTTCCAAATGCTCCCGAGTTATCGTCTCGTGTTCAATTGGCGCATCAAGACCTGGAGTGTCGAAGAGTGTATACTCTTCAAACTTGATTGTATGAATCTCGGATGTCTCGGGTTTATCCGATACTTTGGCAACTTTTTTACCAATTAGTGCGTTGACCAAAGTACTTTTGCCGGCATTGTATATCCCAAACATCATGATGTTGGGCTGGTAGCCCTCCATGGTTGCCCTTGCTGCCTGACATTCACCCAGATTTTCGGGACCAAGTTCCAGTTCTGCAACAAGACCCTCTGAGGCAGTAATGATTTCTTCTACTTCAGTTCTCAGTCGGCGCATTGTCGTCGACCTCCTTGTAAATTAAGATCCGAAGATTTCTTTCCAACTCATCGAGGGAAGTTTGAATGTCCCTGTAGAAAATTTTGAAGTGGTAAAAATAATCTGCTTCGATAGACTCAATGGTGCTTTCCACTTGAGTCTGCACTTTAGCGGGAAGTTGCCTTACTACATCCTGAGCGATTTTATCCGCATTATCGCCCGTCTCAATTTCGACTTCTTTGTCCTTGGCAACACCTTTTCCTATCGCATCTCCTATCATAGAGCCAACAAATCCTCCGACAAAGACCCCAATCGGGCCCGCAGGAATTCCAATGAGTGCGCCGATGACCCCACCTCCTGCCCCACCCAGACCACGTCCCACCTTTTCCCTGGAGACATATATGCGTTTGTAGCGTTTTTCGATCTCATTTATATCGAGTGTGGGGTTGACCCTTTCAATTTGTTTGAGTTGGGCGGTTTCGAAGGCACTCAGTACCCGTTTTGCATGAGCGCCAAATATCCGGGTGAAATCTTCGTCCATAGCCTCGCTGACTCGTTTTTGTATCTCCTCTGACGAATCACTGTTCTTGCGTGCCTCACCGATAGCGGACAGTATTGTAACTCGCGAACTTGAGAGATATTCGTCGATTACCGGCTGTGCAATTGCCTTGAATTCACAGAGGCTTTTTTCAACCTGTTCCGCAGCTTTTCTCATTTCACTCCTCCAAAACCGGATCGAATTAAGCTCTCCATCAAGGATTTCCTGAAGGCATGAATTGAACCGGTGTTTGGGAGCAAGAGCCTTGTAGTCGACAACACTTTCTGTCAGTACTTTTGAAAAGTAATCAAATAGTTGCGGTAAGCCTGATTGGATGAAGCGATCGCTGTCGCCGTTCTCAAGGGCGTTTTGGGCTATGTAGGAAGAAATAAACACAGTCTCGATATTCTTGGCGTGATCCTTCAACCCCGCATTCACGAGATTTTTTTCGATCCAATCGTTTTGGTCATTGATATCTTTGTCGCTTTTCATCTCCCATACCTGCTCGATTTCATTATTCTCAAGTATGATATCCCTTGGTCTATCACTTTTCGAGACCACAATAAGCAAGGGTCGTTTCGCCCTCAGAAAGGGTAAAAGTTCATCCATGTCAGATGTAGTGATGGGAGAGTCTGATGTTGTAAGAAAAACGACCATGTCGGCGTTGGCAACGTACTCTTTGGCTAGCTTCCCATGCCTGAGAGTATTCGAACCGATTCCGGGTGTGTCGACCCAAGTGAAGCCATGAAGAGTAAAATATTGAATGCAATTGGTGGCTTCAATCGGTTTTGTCTCAAATTGCTCGATCACCTGGCCTTTGGCTTCGAAATTCGCCTCGGTGCCATCGACAACTCTAAACTCAATCTTCTCATCCTTGTAGGGGTTGTTTGGAAGTTGCCCGAGACTTTGTCCGCCCAGAAAGTTACCAAGCGTGCTTTTTCCTGTTTTAACTTTTCCATAGACCATTACGATCAGTGACTTGTCAAACATGGACAAAAACTCTTGGTGCTCGATTATGCTGCGTACCTTTTTACTCCAAACAGAAAATGCATCACTGTATGCATCCAACTTGGTTTGAGCATCCTCTGCAAGTTCAGGATGGTTTGTTCGCATTCCGGTGTTGACACGCAATGAATTCTCCTCAGCAAGCTTCATCGCGAAAATTGCCTTACGTTCTCGGTCATCGACCTGAAGTTTCAAGTCGTCCAAAGCTTTGCCAGCTTTCCGACTGGCTTCAAGAAAATTGACTATCGGTTGATGGATCATTTAAGCACCGCCTTATCTTTTTTGCTCTCAATGGCTTCCAGGTTACTATCGATCTCCTCACAGATTGACAGTAGTTCCTCGATGACTGATTTTCGCATGGCAACCTCACGGTATATACGCTCTGCCTTTTTGTCATAATGCAATTCAATATCCCTCACGATTGAACGTTTCCCCATCTGGCCCCTTGAAATGACATCGCGGCTTTCAAGAAAGGAGATTAATTCCCCACTGTGTTTTTTCCTCAGGTCTGTCTTCCTCTGTTTCAAGTGATCTATATTAACATCCTGCTCCTCCCAACTCTTTGAGTCGTCAGGCGCATTGGAGGAGGAGCCGCCAGAACTATCAGAGTTTTTTAGTGCGTTATATATCAGTTTGGCACTCACTGCCACTAGCGGGCCAGCTATCAGTATTGGAATAAGTGGAATCGGCATTACTCTGAAATTCCTTTGAGAAGTGTGATTAGGTTGTCAAGTGCCTTTTCCATTTCTTCTTTTACACTGTGGAAGAGCCCTTCGTTCAGCATATCTGCATGTGGCCCAAGTTTTTCTACAAGCTTCCTGAGAGTTGGAGGGCAATCGTCCAGAATTAAGTTGATGCAGCCCAACACAATTAATGCATCATCAAGCAATGAATATTTACCGAGCTTTTCATCGTCAACAGGGAAAATATCAAAAGGCATTAGGGCATAATTGATCGCTGCCTCTGCTGCTATTTTATTTCGGTTGGTTTCCACATCGTCCACCAGGATATCGGTGAGGGCCTCGAGCATCTCGGGCAGGCTTGAAATCAGGATATCCGCCGACTTGCGGCATTTGACCTCACTTAGGCCAAGTTCCCCACTTGCATTTTTCCAGTGTATATCCTTGCCAAACTTGGCATCGGAAACTTCCTTCTCGATAATGCCTATGCATCCCATCAGGATCCGGGCTGACTTGTAGTTTTTTTGCTTTACCATGGTTTCATTTCGTCCAATCTGATGTTTTCTATCCTCGTCCTCATGCGTGGGAATCTCACCCGCCTCCCCTGTTGCACAGCTTAATCTCCTTGGTGTGAGCATCAAAAAGTTCGTTCAATAGCCTGTTTGTTTTGATTTGATCGTCCTCTATGGAAGACACCTTCTCAATGGCTTCTTCAATAATTCGGGTTTCCTCCTCCTTGAGCTGATTGAGAATCGTTTCAACCTTGCATCTGGCAGATGTAACCAAGCGTTTGTGTGAGTTGTCAAGAACCTTGTTTTCAATGCTCTCGAGGTATGATCGCAGAGTAGGAATTTCACTCAACTGAATTAGCTGGGGTCTTTCTTCTTCTCTTCCCGCGAAGTATCTTTCGGCTGAATTGCATGAGTAATATTTGGGTTCGACTTTTATGACCAGCTTATATTGCTTGAGGCAGGTTTCTATTATTTTCGCCCTGTCTCCATGATTGTGCTTCCTGTCAGACTTGGTGAAAACAGGGATAATTTGTCGGCGACGATCTTCACTTAATGGTATCAGTTTGCCAAGCATGTTGAGGAAATCCAATTCGCCCAATTGATACTCGCCGTTGTCGATACTATGGATGAACAGTATAATGGAGGCTGACTTCGTCAGCCTCACCGCGAGATCGTTGTCCGCTTCGTCTGAATCAGTCCCGGGTGTGTCGACAATCAGCAAGCGCCCATCACAGAGCGGGAATTCCTCCTCTTTAACCGTCATTCGGGCGGCGCCTGTTCTACATGGGTTCTCTCTGTCTCCATCGAGAAGAGCGTTTATCAATGTACTCTTTCCCTGTTTGAGCATACCGAACACAACGATTTTCGGGCGCACCATAAAGGTGCCGACAAGCTCCTCGAGCTCATCGAATGCGGTAGAAACCTCCCCATGGCAATTCAGATCAGTTTCCGCCAGACAGGACTTGAAATCCCCAAGACTAGTGGTGATCCCTGCATTTGCATATTTTGCACTCATTTGGTATATCCAATTCTCAAATTGTTTGGTTCTAACCTAAACTCCCACACTGGTACGTTTATCATGATGAGTCGTTTGAGAGTAATCGATTATCTGCCTTTTGGAATGTAAATACAAAGGATAGACACGGGAAGAATTCGCGGACTAAAACCCCCGGGCAAGTGAAAACTAGTGGGATTTCTCATATTTGTCCAAATTGCTTGTGGGCAGGGGTGTCAACCCGAAGCCCTACGGCTCATCCAGCGGATGAAAGACCACCAGTTGCTGGGTGCGGCGGCCGGCTCGGAGGACGAGGGAAAGGGTGTCGTTTTCGAGGCGGGAATGTTTCCCCAGGTTGACCTCATGGACACCCGGCTTGTTGGGAATTTTCTCCCGGCGCACCAGTTCCCAGCGGTCGCCCACAAGGCGGTTGAGGGAAAGGACGATCTCCTCGTCCACCTCGCGGAGGACTTCGACGGGCACGACGTCGAATTCCCCGGTGTGGGGAAGGGTTTCGGCGGCTGGAAGGACCAGTTGGGCGGTAAGGACGCTCGGTTCGCGGACGATCATGCCGGCTCGCTGGGCCTGACGGGGTTGGTTGGCAAGGGCAAGGAGCATCCGTGCCGCGGAGGAACTCGACGGAGGAGGATTGGGGACGGTCAGGCGGATGGGGCGCTCGGTGGCGCGATGGAACTCCATGCGCTGGCCCGTGTAAATCGTGGCCGCGCCGTGGGAGGGGATAAAGAGCGTGTCGCGGGCGTAAACGGCCACTCGCTCGGTTCCGTCGATTTCAATGGTCTGGTTGGTTCGCAGCAGGCGAATGGTCCCCGAAGTCTCCTCGACGAACCATGACGGTTGCTGGGCCTGGGCTGTCATGGAGACGGAAAGGAGGATCAGGAGCAGGAAAATTAGGCTGGAGGCGTTGTTTTTCAGTGACATGGTCACAAACCCTTGTTTATGGTCTTCAAGTCCCTTATATATCAACGGGGCAACCACCCTCATGTCGAGGCTAAAATTTCCACCTTCGCGATGTTGACGATCCGGTCTTCCGGTATCAAACCATTTGACACACTCCTTCCCCCATATTTGCCTTCAAATAATTCAGCATTCGAATTTCAGACCCCAAATGGAGTCCAGCCCATGCGTCTTAATCCCCTGCACAAAATCGGAGCCCTCGGCGTGATGTCCGCCATGGTGCTTTTTTCCTCCGCCTGTAATCGGAGCATCCTGCCGTCCCAGGCCCAGCGTGAAATCCGGGGCGCGGACCTGATTCCGGTCTCCTACCCCCAATCGGCTCTTTCTGTGGGCGCCCTTGGTTGGGGAAATGCCCGTGGTAACCCGGAAAGCATTCGCGCCCGGGACCAGAATCTTTCCGATGAACTCCTCGCTTCCCTGACCACGAGCAATGTGGCCTTCATGGGGGAATATCGCGAGTATCAGCAGGCCGCCGAGCTTGCCTACGCCCCCGGCCCGGCCATTGTGAATGAAATCGCCGGAGTCGGTGGCGAGGTCGATACAGGCCTCGCCCGGGAAGGAATGCGGTTCCTCGACTGGGGTGACCTGGTGGAGGAAACGATCGACTTCAATCGTCTTTCCGAAGCTGTTGTTCGGGGCTGGTATAACTTCCCCGGCGAGCAGGTGAAGTTCTCCGCTCTTTCCGCCATTCGTCCCGATCTGGCCCGCCGCGATGCCACCAATCGCCCGTGGATTGTCCGCCGCGCCATTGCCTCGGACGGCATGAAGTACGAGGTCAGTTCCGCGCTGGCGGCTTCCCTTGAGGCCCAGGCAGCCCAGCCCCTTTACGGGGAGGCCCGTGCCGGTACCAGCTTCCGCGTGGAAAGCGGCAACAACCTGGTCATCAACAAGCCCATGGTCATCGCCTTCGACACCGCCGAGCTCTACGACGTGGTGCCGCCCCTGCCGACAAACGTCACCACTCTTGGTGCCGATGCCCTCGAAACCGAGCATGTCTTTACATGGCGGATGCGGGAAAGCCGCCAGCGCCGGGAAGTCCGTGTTGTTCCCTCCCACCTGCGGCGCATTGCCCAGGATAATTCCGCGGATGTCGACTTCTCGCCCCAGGTGGTTGACAGCTTTACGAGCACCCTTCAGCAGGCCGAACCCGCCCGTCTTTCCGTCATTGCGGAGGCCAAGGCAATCGGCAACCCCAACGCCCGCTGGGTGACACTCACCGAGGGTGACAGCTTCTACGGCGATGAACTGGTTCGCGTGCGCATGATGCTTCAGGACGATGCGTATGTCTATATTCTCGCCAAGGACAGCAGGGGCCAGGCAGCGGTTCTTTATCCCCAGGTTGCGGGTGAGAATCTTTCCCGCGGCGCTGATTCCATTCGCCGTGCCGGGCAGTTTGTTTTCCCCACCGACCTTGGTGATGCCCGCGAAGAGGGCCTGATCTACGATCCGCGCGAGGCCGAAGGCATTGAGTCCTTCATTATCGTCGCCACGACGACCCGCACCCCCCAGATCGCCACCGAAATGGCCAAGTTCGCCCAGGAAGCCCGTACCCGCGCCCGGGGCCGCGCTGATATCAATACCGACTCCCCTGCAGCCTTCGGTTCCGATGCTGACGCCGGGACACGGTTCTCCCTCTCCGGCCTGACACGCCTTCCCGTTGGATACGGAAGCACCCCGTCCGCCGGGCCGGGCGCCGAGCCGATGGAAGTCCCCGTCTTCGCCGGTGTTGGTTCCGCCACGGTCATTACCCTTAACCTTCGCCGCAAGCCCGTGAACTGATCCGGGTTCCAAACGCGAGAACTTCAACCACCAGGAATCTCCATGGGGTCGGGTGGTCTGCCCGGCCCCATTTCTTTCCACCCCACAAGGACAGGAAGACATGAAAATTACCAAGGTGACCGCCGGACTTCTGACATTGTGCCTGGCGCTTTCCGGTGTGGCGTATGTCTCCGCCCAAATGAACCAGGACGGACTCGGCCTGCGCCTTCCCACGGGCTACGGTTCCGCCCAGACCGCCACACCTCCCCCCCAGCCCGACCAGCCAGCAGCCACCCCGGCGCCACAGGGGGAGCAGTGGGTCTTTGTTCAATATAACGACATCAATCCCGACACCATCCCCGAAGGCCCCTACGACAATATCTGGGGGATCTTTATCGGTGTCTCCCAATACGAGACGATCAGCAATCTCACCAACGCCGATCGCGACGCACGGGTCCTTTCCCAGACCATGGTGGACACCGTCGGTCTGAAGGAACCCATCGTTCTTGTGAACCAGAACGCAACCATCGACCGCCTTGTGGATGCCATGGAGGAACTGGCCCCGAAGGTGGGCAGCAATGACCTCGTGGTTTTTCACTTCAGCGGCCACGGCATCGGCCTTCGTGAGACCCTGAGCGGCAGGATGAATGGTTTCCTCATGCTTCACGAGGCAGCCTTTGACACCTCCCGTGGTGCAGGCCCCGGCCCGGGGATGCTCGACATGAGCACCCTCGACAAGTACATGAACGATGCCGGGATCGACTCCAAACACAAGCTCCTCGTGCTGGACTGCTGCTTCAGCGGCTTTGGTGCCCTGACAAGAAGTGTCATCACCACCGATTCCACCCGGGCAGTGCGCAACATGCTCAATCGCCCGGCCACCTACCTCATGGCTGCGGGCGATGCCGGGCAGGAAGTTTTGGATTTATCTGTCGACTTTGAGGGGCACGGTCTCCTCACCGGCCTCCTTATTCAAACCCTGCAAACTCCCCAGGCCCTCAGCCAATTCGTCACCCCGATTCGTTATGAGGGAAGGTACTACCTCGACACGGTGGAGATCCACCAGGCCTCGCGCCGCATCATTCCTGATCGCGCCTACAACACCCTGGATGCTGTTTTTGCGGACCTCCAGCGCGAGCTTTTCCCAAACTCAGAGATTCAAGAACTTGCCGATGCTAACGAGGCACGATTTCTTCAGCGTGTTCCCGAGGATGCCCGGGATTTCGCCGAGCAGATCTTTGAGCTTAACCGCCAGCTGCAAAACCCCCAGGCGCGGTTGAGCTCCGGATCCGGCGGGGTGCTCCTGCCCATCGCCGCCCCCGGTGCGGAAACACCAACTCCCACATCAACGCCAACACCGTCGCCCACCGCCGCGCCCGGGCCTTCCCCCACACCGACGGTTACACCCACCACGACGCCGACTCCCGAGCCACGGCCCTCCACCCCCGATTCCGAGCGGATGGGGCAATGGAGGCAATGGGCCGAGGAGGCAGGCCGCCACTGGGGAGATCCGGATTACGGGCGGAAGATCGCCAACCTCTTCGAGTTTATCTACGAAAAGTCACCACCGAGCTCCGGAAGTAATGAAGAAATTGCCGTCGCCGCTGAAGTTCTCGCCCGGCCCATTATTTCCACCTCCACATGGCGTCAGGTCGAACGTGTCGAGGGTTGGGATCGTTACTACCAGACCGACCCCGCCCGCGTTTTTGCCAACCGCGAGCAATGGCGTCAGCGATACGGGTTAAGCTGGAATGTCATGCCGTATCGTGGTGCCAGCCTTTCGGAAAACTACGAATACAGCTTCCGGCTTTTCAATCCCGAGCGCGACAATCTTTACTACTATCTCATCGCCATCGACACGGCGGGTAACGTCCAATGGATAGCCCCGGAAAACAGAACGTGGGTTGATTCCTATGGGAACTACTCCTCGGGGATCAGCCCGCTGACACCCAACAATGCCCTTTATCAATTCCCCCCACCCCATCCACAAACGGGTGCCACCGCCGGCCAATCGGTTCTGGGGACCAACGACCAATACTTCTTCCTCCTCATGACCAGGGCCCCCTGGCGCGAATTGGAGGAAGCACTCACCGAGGCAAGCAGCCGCTCCTTCGAGCTGTATTTCTCCAACCCCCGGGCCGCAAATACACCGGTGGGAACCCGCGACACCCAACCCGTCGCCATGACCCGCGCCGTCGGTCGGGTGAACTACGAGAAGATCGAGGCCGGCCCCTCCACGGGCAATCTCGACACCGTCGCCCGCACGCGGGACAACTTCCTTGTCTTCATGTGGAAGATCGACATTGTCCCCGGCGACGTGCTTCAGCCGGAACTCGGGCCGCGGGAGACCGCAAACCGCTGATCAAAACCTCGCAGCAAGTCTCCAATCCCTCCCCGGCATACCCACCGGGGAGGTTTTCTCTTTGCCGCGTCCCCATGGCCCGGTGATTGTTAGCCATTGGCAGGGAGGTCATCCGCGCCCCTGCAACCACCGGACACACCATGGCACCCGAATCCCCCCAGTTTCTTCGTCCCCTCAACACCCTGCTCCTTCTGGCCACGGTCTCCACGGTCCTCGCCATCGCCCTGCGCCATCCCGGATTTGCCCTCCTTGCCGTCGGGGGCATTGCGGCCCTTGTCTATTCCTACGCCGAGGCCGCCCGGTCCCTCTCCAACCTCACCATTCGCCGTCACCACCATCCCCGCGCCTTCCAGGGAAACTCCGTCAACGTCTCGCTCGTCATTGCCGAGGGGAGGAAAACCCGGGGCGAACTGGTCATGGTGGAGGACGAATTTCCCCCCGGCAACACACACCGCATCCGTCGTCTGGTGGAATATCCCCTCGGCGGCGGGCGTGGCATTGAGATGGCCTACCAGGGGAGCTGCGACCATCGCCGCGGCATGTATATACTTGGCCCCGTCCGCATGCAGACCCATGACTCCCTGGGCTTCTGGAGGCGCGAGGTCATTGTGGAATGCTTCACCCGGCTCCTTGTCTATCCCGAGGCCGTGGACCTTCGGGACATGGAGCTGCTCGGCGAGGGGACACTTCCCAATGCAGGGCTGGAGATGACCCATCGGTCGGGGGCGGGGGAGGAGTTCCTCGGGCTCCGTGCCTACCGTCCCGGCGATCCCATGCGGCGCATTCACTGGAAGACCAGCGCCCGCCATCGTGAGCTCCTCGTCAAGGAATTCCGCGAGGAGGTTATCACCCTCGTGTCTATATTTCTGGACATTGGCCGCATGGGTCTCGTGGGCGTTGGCGACCAGACCAGCGTGGAGTACGGCACCAAGTGTTGCGCCAGTATTGCCAAGCGTTCCACCTCCCTGGGGCACCGCACCCAGCTCTTCACCGTCGGCGGGACCGTGGACCATCTTCCCCCCGGGAGCGGCACCAATCACCTCCTTGCCCTCCTCGACCGCCTTGCCTACCTCAAGCCCGAGGGCGATTCCGGCTTTCTTGCCGTCGTGGGCGACCTGGCGGGCACCCTTCCCCGGGGTAGCACCGCCGTTCTGATCCTTGGTGCGGCCACCATTGACGCCGCCGCCGCCCACGCCGTCCTTGGTCGGCTCCTTTCCCGGGGTGTCTTGCCGATTTTTATTCTTATAGACGATCGCGCCTTTATCAAAATTTTCCGTGAACAGGAGGAGCGCCATTCCCAGGCCATGACCATGGAGGAAACGGTGCGGACGCTGCGACTGGCCGGTGCCCGTGTCCATGTCATTGGCAAGGCACGAAGCATGAGTCAGGCACTCCTTCAGGGACTCGAGCGCGAGGAGGTGGTTCTCCCATGAACGACCGTCTCGAACCGCTTCCCCTGACCACGGCTTCCCCGGTGGAACCCGCCCAGACAGACAGGGCGCCCGCCATCCTGACCCTTCCCGTGCTGGAAGCCATCCACATCGCCACGGTCACGATGGCGATTTTTCTGGCAACCCTCGCGCCCATCATTCACCGCGGCACCGAGGCGCTCGCCATTGCCCTTTGCATTGCCCTTTCCTCCCTGGTGGCACTCGTCATTGCCCGGGCAATTCGCAAGCACCTTTCCGATCTATACAGGCAGTTCCACTACCGCGAAAAGTTTGCCCTCTTCCTCATCCATGTTGGTCTCTTGTTCGTCCTCTCCGTCCTTGGCGTTCGGGATGCAGCGGTGTTGTGGGGCATCTTCATGGTTTTCCTTTCCCTTCAAGGGGTGAACCCGCTCTTCTTCGGAAGGATCCTCTTTGTCGGCGCCATGCTGGTGTTTCTGGCGTGTCTATACGATCCCCTGCCTCCGGGGTGGCTCCTCGGGGCATGGCTGGCGGCATTCCTTCTCGCCACCCGCTTCGGACACCTGCGCTGGCGTGTCCAGACGAACGAGGACTGCCGTGGTGTGGGTCTGGAGGGCTTCTGGAAACGGACGCTCCTTCCCGCCTTGCTCCCGCCCGCTCTGGGTATGATTGCCTGGGAAATTGTTGTGCACTCCGGATTGCAACAGCGCCATATTGCCTTTGGTGGGATCGAGGCCGACGCACGGACACCCACCACGCTCCCCACCCCATTTTCCATCTGGGAGGCAGCCTTTGCCATTGCCGCGATTATTGCCAGCCTGGTGGTGCTCTGGTGGCTGGACAAGAAGCTGCGTTCGCGCCGAAAGGGTGAAATGATGGACGAGACCATCGGCACCGCCACCGCCCGCACCCTTGCCCCAGCAGGCGATGTCGGGCCACCCCCGCCGATAGACACCACCGCAGGCCCCCGCCAACAGGTTATAGAGACCTTCCACGCCCTCTCCCGCGACCTCTCGCGCCTCGGCATGGCCCGGGGGGACTCTGAAAGTTCACGGCAATGGTGGCGGCGCTTGTTGGTCCACCTGGAAAAACAGGACGATGCTGTACCGGGAATCTTCGATCGTGCCTGCTATTCCCGGGAGGACATCACCGCCGACCAGGCAGCAGCCTTCAAACAGGCCGCCGAGAAATCCCGCGAGGAAATCATCCGGCACATGGAAGCCCAGCAGGCTAGTGAGCGGGAAATGTAGGGGCCGGTTGATGGGGTCCTAAATCTGGACATCTATCAAACCCCGTGATCGCACCGCGTTGCGGTGCCGTCTATTTCTTTCTCGATCTACCCAGCGCCGCACGCCTTGAGGCGCTTGCGCCGGGCTTCGATATCCGGGCCCCGTTGGGGCCATTGGGATGAGTGTGATATCGAGGGGT
>JAFIGB010000470.1 GCA_020831705.1 Candidatus Sumerlaeia bacterium
TCCCCTATACAATGGGGCTCCACCAGGCGCCGACCAACAATGGGGAGGCCGAGCATTGGCACCTTCACGGGCACTTCTACCCACCGCTGCTCCGCTCCGCAACCGTGCAGAAGTTCATGGTTGGCTTTGAAATGCTGGCGACTCCGCAGCGGGATATTACTGCGGAACTTGCGGCGAAAACCCTTCGCAACCTTGGCGAGGTTCACTATACAAAGGAAATCATCACGGAGGGTGGATCCCGGTCATGATATCCGATGACATCGTTCTTTCCGCACACGAGGATCGATTTGGTAAATCTGCTGAATGGATTTCCCGTGCTCCGGGCCGTGTTAATCTGATCGGTGAACATGTTGACTATAACGGAGGGTTTGTCCTCCCGGCTGCCATCGACAGGGAAATCAAACTGGCAGCCTCAACGAATGGAACCGGTACCATCCGTGTCTATTCCATGGAATACGGCGAAACCTTCGAGTGTCCCACCGATGCCCTGCCATCACCGGGTGAGGTGGAGGGATGGCGCGCCTACCTTGTGGCCGTCATGAGCCTTTTCCGGAAACGGGGCGCTGATATTCCGTCCTTTAATGCCGTCATCACAGGGGACGTCCCCCTTGGCGCAGGGTTGTCCTCCTCGGCAGCATTTTCTGTCTGTGTGGCGACATTTCTCAACGCAGTCACCAACATGGAGTTGGCCGGGAGGGACATCGCCCTCCTTGCCCAGGGAGCGGAACAAAGCCGCTATGTTGGCGTACAATGTGGAATCATGGACCAATTTATCTCCGCCCTTGGGGAGTCGGGAAAAGCCCTCCTCATTGATTGCCACACGCTGGAATCCAGACTGGTTGCGCTGGAGGGGAATACGACAAGCATTCTTGTGATCAACTCGATGAAGCGAAGAGGCCTGGTGGACTCGGAGTATAACCAGCGCCGGACGGAATGTGCCGAGGCCCTCCGGATGTTGAGTGCAAGGGAATCGACAGATTACCCTTCCCTCCGTCATGTTTCCGTGGAGATCTTCGAACGCCATGCCACGGAGATGAGCGACAAAATCCGAAGGCGCGCCCGTCATGCGATTACTGAAAATATCCGGGTTCTGGACTTTGCCCGGGCAGCGGAATCCGGGGAATGGCAGGGAGCGGGAGACGCACTATATGCCTCCCATGCAAGCCTGCGGGACGACTACGAGGTATCCTGCACCGAATTGGATTTTCTCTCGCAAATAAGCAGGAAAATCCCCGGCGTATACGGCTGCCGAATGACAGGGGCAGGCTTTGGGGGGTGTGCCGTGGCCCTGATCAATACCGACCTGTCCGGAAGCATTATCGAGGCATTCAGAAGTGGCTTTTCAGCCAAGTTTGCCGTCACCCCCGACATCTATAAAACAATCCCCTCGCCGGGTGCCTCGGCACATCGTATCGCACCATCCTGAGGGAACCCGGTGGGGTCGGTCGGCTTATAGACATCCACTTTTAATGCGCTGAAAGATCAGGAGCGCTTACCTGCCTCTTCAAGGAGGCCCCTTACCTTGGGCACTGCCGTCTCCAGGAAGGCAGCAACCATCTTCTCCCCTGCCTCCGCTGTAGCCTTTCGGGGGTCGTCACCCCAGACTCCATCCTCGTCGAGTGTTGCTTCCCTGTCTGAGGGGAGCAGGGACAAATCAACCAGTTCCGGATCAAAATACATCAGGAAGGACGTCTCTCCATGGGCGGCGTGGTTCATGGGGAACTTTCCATCCAGAGGTTCCCAGTCGGGAAAGGACCAGATCGGGAAGCCGGGGTGGCGTTCGAGGAATGCCTTGGTGGCGCGCTTCTGAGCCTCCACCTGCCCCCCGCCGTAATGACCGGTAAGGAAAACAATGGCCTGAAACTTCTCATCGACCAATTGATCCAGGAACTGGCCCATCAGTTCGGTGACAATTGATTCAGGATGTTCGATGGTGTGGGGGAAGCCCTTGAGGGGCTTGATGGTGTCGGTTCCGATGTGAACCGGTGGCAGGACAATACCACCGCACCGTTTCGCTGTTTCCACGAGGAGGCCGTGTGCCTTGAGACCGTCGAGACCGATGGCACAATGGTAACTGTGCCATTCGAGGGCACCCCATGGGAGGTAGGCGACGGGGGTTTCGTTCCGGATGACCTCGATCTGGGCGGGGCGGAGTCTTTCATAAAGTCCCCACTTGGGGTTGGAATCGCTCATTTTCAGTAGCCTTTTGGTTCAATTAAGCATGGTAGACACTTCAAACGCGCAGATTCTAGGCCGAACTGCCCAAATGTGATCAAGCGAATAATCGGCTAATTTGACCGCCCTTCGTGAATAATCGCCAATACTTAAAGGTTTAGATTGACCCGGCACCTGAATCGTTCCATCAAACATCTGAATCAAGGAGCGGGCACGATCCCCCACCTCTTTCAATCAGGAACGCCCATGATGCACCAGGTTTGCCTCGAACGGATGATGCCAGCGGATATCACCGAATTTTTCGGAGCGGAATCGCTCATCGTCTCGCGCCAGCGATCCCCTGCCGCCGCAAGTGACAATATTTGGGAGGGGTGGCGCAACAACCCCAAAAAGATTTTCGCTTCCTACGGTGACCTGATTGCAGGTGGGAAGCTTGAGGAAGTCAAACAACTGGTCAATCTCATGTGAACAATTGAAAGGAGTTCGCGATGAAAAGAAAAACTCTGAAGGTAAATGCCTCAGTTGCGCTGGCAGTCGCCATGATGGCGGTGGCCGTGCATTCAAGTGCCGACCCTGTTGAGTTGGTACAAAATGGGAGCTTCGAACAACCACAGGATCCAACCTTCGGTCCGCCGGCGGAATTCTGGCAGGAGGAACCACCGGGTGCTCCCTTTCCCAGTGCCGTCAATTACCCCTGGCTTGCCAGCTCCGGCGTGTGGGACCTGAATGGCGACAACCCCGATGGCGATCAGGTGGGGGTTCTTGCTGGTAATGCGGCACAAACAGTGGGTACAATCGAGGCGGACAAGCTTTACACGTTCTCCTATTGGGTCTATTTTCGCAGCCCTCAACCCTTCAATGGGGAATTGTCAACCGCGCTTTGGACGGGGGATCTATACAGCAGCAACACCGACGGCGTCGGTTCTGTCACGAATCTTCCCAACCCCCTTCCCATTGATGAGTGGTTCGAAGTAACGACCACCATCAATACGGCCTTCCCCGCATTTTCCGGCTTTGTTGACGAGGATCTTATCGTTCATTTTTATTCGACGGGTGACTTCAGTGAGATTCTTTTGGACAATGTAAGCCTGACGGTTCAGGACGCACCGCCTCTCGAACCTGTGAATTATTACGTCAGCGCTTCCGAAGGCGATGACGCCAATGACGGCCTGACACCGGGAACGGCATGGGAAAGTTTCGATCCTCTCTCTTCCATGACGCTCGCTCCGGCCACGACGGTTCACCTGCGCCGGGGCGACATTTGGCTGAATAGCCAGTTGGTATTAACAGGCAAGGGGACGACGAACGATCTGATTCGCCTAACTGCTTTCGGCGAGGGACCAAACCCCATCATCACCGGTATCAATGATATAGACCAACCAGCGGTCATCATCAACAATCCATCGCACTGGGAGATTGATTCCCTCGATCTGCGAGAAGCCAAGGTCGGTATTTTCCTGCGCTTTACGGGCGGTGACACGGACGGCAGCGGCCCCATGTTCAACAATGAGAACATCACCATCACCCATTGCCACTTTCAGGACATCAACCACGAGTGGAGTGACGTTAATGGCCAGATTGAGGTACTTGAACCCTTTGAAATATCCTGGGGTTCCGGCATTTGGGTAGGCGGCAATGTGCCTGCACCTCCGGATGGTCCCCATGCCTCGGAATCCACCACGGTGCTGGATGGCCTGACGGTTCGCCATTGCAGTTTCCAGAATGTACAGACGGGCGTCGGGAACGGATGGTACTTTCCTCCTGTATATAAGGAGCGCATGGTTAATGTAATTCTTGAGGATTCCTGGGTGACTGGTTGCGCCAATGGGTCCTTTGCATTCTTTGACACAAGTAATGTGGAAGTACGCAGATGGGACACCTGGCTGGGAGGAACGATGTTCCACGCAGGAGGCACGACCGCGGCTTTCCTCCAGGATACGGACAATGTCCTGATCGAGGATTCCGAGTTTGCCTTCAATTTGCGGAACCAGACAGGGAATGATGGTGTCGGCATGGATTACGAGGGCAACAATACCAACTCAACCTTCCGCCACAATGTGGTGCACAACAATGACGGCGGTGCGATGATCGTCCTCCCGACAAATGCCAACAATACCAACCTCGAGATTCATTACAACACGGCTTGGAATAATGCGCGAAACCCGGCAACATCGGGGCAGAATAGTGAATTCACCGCGTCGAACAATTCCCACAACGGCAGCTTCACCAATAACGGCGTCTATTTGGGAACCGACATCAACCCGCCCGGTGGATTGTCTGTCTATAACAACACAACACGTTGGAATAACCTCTTTGGCGCCAATTCCGGGGGCAACAGGACGGGTACACCCTGGTCGGCAGTTTCTGGGCGTGCCACCACCTGGACCTTTGATTCCTCGGTGGAAGGCTGGGGGAACACGAATGACTGGGACGGATTCGCCTGGGATAATGAGACCCTTGTGGGAACATCATCCAACATTGATCCTTACGTCGAAAGTGCGGACACATGGGTCAATACCCGCGAGTCACGCTGGGTGCTCCTTCGCATGAGCAATACAGCTGGCAACACGGGCCAGGTCTTCTTCCAGACCGAGACGGATCCAACATGGACGCCCGAAAAGTCGGTAACCTTCCCCATCGTTGCTGACGGCACCATGCAGACGTATATCATTGACTTTGACGAGGTCGAGGAATACCGCGGCGTTGTCACCAAATGGCGCCTCGACCCGACGGACGCAAGTGGCTCCGCCATGGTCATCGAGGAAGTCAGCGCCCAGGTTTCCCCATTCCTCAAGTCTGTAACTGCTATTGACTATAATGAGGTGGAGCTCACCTTCAACCAGGCGATGCTTCCCTCCAGCGGGCTTTTTGATCCGGCGAACTACTCATTGACGACAACAACCAAGGGCACCATCTCGACGAATCCAGACACGGTAACCCAGTTACCGACACCGGACGGCCCGGTTTTCCGTCTCAAGTGGGATGCCGGATCAATGGACGGTTCGGAGGCCGTTCTGACGGTAACGGGTGTTGAGGCGGCCAGGGGCCATGCGATCAATGACGATGGGAACAGCGTCCCATTCACAACGATCGCAGGGCCGAGTGGCATCGAAGGCTGGGAAATCTTCTGATTCCCGGGTGACAGGGATGTATGGCCGGGCCACTCCCCTGGGGTGGTCCGGCTCCATCGTATCCACCAGTGTCTACTTGCAACGCAGCAGCAGGAGTGCATGATTGAAGGGAATCTCCCATATCACACGTGACATATAACATGACCAGGCTCGCCAAAATCCTCATTCTTTCCGCCCTTATTTTACCGGTCGGGAATGCTGGTGCAACCATCCTCCATCGGGTGGATCCCATCAATTCGCCATCAGGAACCGCTGCGCGGGATGTTGAGGCCTTTCTTGCCGCCCTCCATGGCGATCTATACATGCCCCTTTCCGGGGAATTGAGGTCCGCCTTTCAGGATCTCGCGGAGAGGACAGCAAGGCTCGATGAGGATGACACGGACTCCATTTTGGCCCTCAGGGAGGAAGTGGCGCGCCAAGTAAACAAGGTGGACCCCGTCATTCACATGGATTTTTCCAGTCCTGATGACCAGTCCCTCAACGTTGAGCAAACCATCGACCTCCCGTCCATTGAAGGGAGCCTGATTCTGACGACCACCCTGGGTGATGGCCCCACAAAATTCCAGGTTCTGGATATCAACCTGGCGACCTCGGGTGATGGGCAGCGTCCCCTTGCCGTGGAAGCAACACCCGGTGGGACGATGGTGACGCTGGTACGGTTTCAGGAAATTCCCGTCGCTGAAAGTATCTTACTTTGGCAATTCCAAACACCAACGATACCCGGCCACGAAAGCTGGGGTCGGATTACACGGACCGCTTGGGCCACGACGACGGTTGACTCCGGCCCGGCGGGAAATCTTTCGCTGGAAATTACTGATGAGGAGGGGGAGGAAACACCCGCCCTGGTGCGCATCAGGGACGTTGAAGGGCGCCGGTATGTTGAGCCACCCAACGCCATCGATCTTGCTCCCATCATGACGGAAATCACCGGTCTTCCGATATACGGGCCCGGGAAGGCGTATACACACTACATTCCCGGTGAATTTCGTGGCCCGTTCTGGATCGTCCCGGGAGGCTTTGAAGCCCAGGTACCGCCCGGCCGCTGGACCGTGGAGGTCTACAAGGGATACGAGCATATTCCCGTTCGGACGACGATCGACGTACCTCCCGGCGAATGGACCCGGGAACGCATTACACTTCCCCGCTGGATCGACATGCCCAAACGCGGATGGCACAGCGGTGATGATCATGTGCATTCGCGGCTGGTGTCGAGCGAGGATGCACGGAAGATCCTAACCTGGGCGAAGGCAACGAATGTACAGGTCATCAATGTGCTGGAAATGGGAGACCAATCACGAACCTGGTACCAGCAACGTGGCTTCGGTCGCGAGTTTCGTGTACAGCAGGGCAATCATGTCCTCGTCCCGGGCCAGGAGGATCCCCGTGCTCAGTTTGGTCACTTCATTGCCCTGAATACACAATCCATGGTGAGGGATACGGGCCGCTACCTCCTCAACGACTGGATGGCCGAGGAGATCCGGAGCCAGGGTGGCCTTTTTGGCCAGACGCATGTTGGCGAGGGGTATCTTGGTATCGAGTATGACATGGCGCTTTCAATGCCCACCGGCAATGTTGACTTCGCAAGCATCATGCAGAATACCCTTGGGACCGAGCTTTATCACAAGGTGCTCGACCTTGGGTTTCGACTTACTGCTTCCGCCGGGAGCGACACACCCTACGGCGGGTCCATTGGCATCACGAGAAGTTACGTCTATCTTGGAGAAGGAGAACCCTTCGACGTGGATGCATGGTTCGAGGCTTTCGCCGCAGGCAGGACATTTGTCACCAATGGACCGATGCTGGAAATCACGCTGGACGAAAAGTATATTCCGGGAGATGAGGTCCTCCTCAGTGGAGAGGAAATCCTGAAGGTTCACGGTGCTGCCCTTGGCCGCCCCAATGGATCCGCACCCCGCCATCTCGCTGTCTATTACGGAGGAAAGACGGTCGCTGAGCATTGGAATAATGACCCCGAATTTGGGGAGATAACCTTCGAGCTCGAATTGCCGACAGGTTTCGGAGGATGGCTTGCCGTGGAAGCTACCGGCTTTGATGGCTCCCAGGGGCACACGACGCCGATCTATATCGTCCGGGAGGGATACCGCCCATGGAATCATGAACGGGCTCCCGAGTTATTGAACTGGAAAACCCGCCATCTGGATGAAATCGAGGAAATGATCTCGCTACAGTCGGGGCGCAAGGAACGGGGTGAGATGGCACCGACTGATTTCTGGAACAGGTATCTTGTCCGTCAATCCGAAGGCATCCACCAACGGATTGAAGCAGCCCGTTCCTATTACTCGGATCTCGAACGGATTTGGGAGGAAGAGGCCAGTGAACGGGGACTCGGAAAGGCGGAACCGAATGGACCAGCGGACTGATATACGTTGGAATTCAAACCACCTGTTTTCTGGGGCACGGTTTCCCGTCGTGTTCATTTCCACTGCCTTTTTAATGGGATTTGCTTACGGACACGGCGACGAATATGCGCAGGCCCCGGATGATTGGTCACCGAGAGGGACACCTGCTTCCGGAGCAAGGCAATTCGCGGAAACTCTACATCGTTTGGATCCGAGGGTTGTTGGTGCCAACCCGGAAACGATATCCCGGGCGGTGGACCACTTCTCCGCCGCGCTGTATCTCGATCGCGATGGGAACGGTCACAATGCTGAATATCATCGCGAGTTGGGCGAAGATGCCCTTGCCGAGGCCATCAATGATAATGTGTATATACTAGAGTATGATTTTACCGGCCCGGAACCCCTTGTACCTTCCCGGGAGTTTGACAGGAAGATCGGCACCATGGAGGCGGTACTGATCAAGGCTTCCTTCCCGGATGATCAAGTCAGCTACTCCATTCACCATCATCATATTGGTCATCAGGTTGAGACGGAAAGGTACTTCACCATCCCTGTACAGGGGGTTGGAGTACAATACATCATTATCCACCTGGAGGGTCTTGCCGCAGGACAAAGTATCCACCATTTCGCCTTTCAGCGCGCTGGCGATGAAGACCCCTTTTATTGGGACGGCCTCTTTTTGGATGTTCCCGAGAAGGGTTCCCTTTCCGTCAGTATCCACAACGATGAAGGGAGCGATACATGGTCCCTTCTAAGACTGGAATCGCTGGCGAACGGAAGGTTGATTGTGCCGAGCGGCGCCCTGGACCTATCGGATATCATGGACAATATCTCCGGTATTCATGGCGCGAACACCGGGCGTGGGTACAATTATCACAGCCCCGGCCCGGCATCGGGGGTTTTCCATGTCACCCCTGGTCGGTTCGAGATGGCGCTCCCCCCCGGTAAATACCGCATCACGGCGCAAAAAGGCCCGGAGTACCACGTCGTGACCAAGACGGCCACCGTCACTGCGAAAGAGCAGCGGGAACTGCTCCTTGAACTCGACCGCTGGATAGACATGCCCAAACTTGGCTGGTATTCGGGGGACGACCATGTCCATGCCCAGTTGTTGCACTCAAATGATGCGGAACGCCTGATCGCCTTTGCCCGAGCCTCCGACACCCATGTCGTGAATGTTCTCGAAATGGGTAACGAGAGAAGAACCTATTTTGAGCAGCGCGGCTTTGGCCCCGATTCCCAGGTCAGGTCGGGAGATTACGTCCTTGTCCCGGGACAGGAGGATCCCCGGTACATGCTTGGCCATGCCATTGGCTTGAACATGAGGGCGCGGGTCCGCGATCTGGATAATTACATTCTCAATGATCTTTGGGCTGATGCCCTCCATGAGCAGGGAGCGCTGTATGGACATGCCCATGTTGGGCATAAGGCATTTGATATCATCCGGGATATGACCCTTCTGATTCCCCGGGGTAAATCGGATTTTTCCACCGTACTTCAGGGTTTCCTTGGGACGGATTTCTATTTCGATTTTCTGGATCTCGGATACCAGCATGCGGCATCCGCCGGTTCCGACACCCCATACGGTACGGGAATTGGCTCCGTTCGGGTTTATGTATATACCGGGGATGAGGCGCTCGACACGGAGGATTGGTTCGCCGGCCTGGCGGCTGGAAGAAGTTTCGTCACGCAGGGTCCCATGCTGTTCCTGACAGTAAATGGTGAACATCCCGGATCAAGACACACCCTGAAGGAAAATGGGAAGGTGGACTTGAATCTGCAGGTCAAGGGCCGCCCTGGTGAGTTCTCCCCTGCCACGGTGCGCATTATCAAAAACTCGGAACTGATTCATGAAGTCCTGGTCCCTGAAGGGGAGAACTCGACAAATGTAAGTCTGCAAGTTTCCACCGGCCACGGTGGCTGGCTGGTTGCCATGGTCGAGGACGTCCATGGTTCTGAAGCCATGACTTCGCCTGTCTATTTTGAGGTCGAAGGGTTACGCCCATGGAATCATGCACGGGTTCCCCAACTCCTCGAGGATCGGCGTGAGACGCTCCGGGATATCTCCGGGATGCTCGATGATATCGAGGAGCGCCATACCGCAAACCAGCTTTGGCTCCTTGACTACTGGAACCGAAGGGCATTGGACAACATCACCGGCCTCCGTGCGCGTGTCGCCCTTGTGGATGAACTTCTTGATGAACTGGAGGATCTTCACCACTCCGAAAAGCCACAACGCGGGATTTTACAATCCCAATAAACCAATCAATCGAAAGGATCATAACCATGAAGGATTCAGCAAAAATCACGATGGTACAACTTCAGGATAACGGTGACCCTGATTCCGCACTGAAAAGGATGAAGCCATTTTTTGACGAGGCAAAAGCGTATGGGTCGGACCTTGTCGTCTTCCCCGAATATACACTGGGCAACCGCATCGAGATCACCCATGAACGGGTGGATCAGTTCCGCGCCTGGGCACGGGAAAATCGCATGTATGCCATTGCGGGACTTGTGGAAAAGCACGGCAGGGACCAGTGGGCAACCACCGCCCTTGTCATTGATCGCGAGGGCAATATCCTCGGAAGGTATCTGAAAAGCCACCCGGCATCCGGCCCCGCACCACACTGGTGGCCACCGCAGAATGACTCGGACGCCGAGGCAAGGGGGATCCTTGGCAACCAGTTCAAGGTCTTCCACCTGGATTTCGGCACCATTGGCATCCTGCAATGTTATGATGGGTATTTTCCCGAAGCGTGGGGGTGCACATCCTACCTCGGCGCGGAAACAATCCTTTGGATCAATGGCCGTGATGGGGCTGTCGAGGATGCCAACTGTATATTCGCTGCTCAGGCATACGGTTGTGTGGTGGGCGCCAACATCAGCAATGGCCGCAACACAGGATTCGCCGGTCCATGGAGCAATGCCGTTTCTGCAGAAGGGGAACGGGAGGAGGCCCGCCTCTTTCCGCGTATTGCGGAACCGGGTGATGCCTGCGTCCACGCCACCATTGACCTGAAGTGGTTGCGCTGGCACCGCAAACACCTGCGCACAATGCACCAGCGCCGTCCTGAGATGTATGGATTGCTGACCCAGGATGTCAGGATGTGGCAGGATTACCCCACCATACCCTGGGATTACCCCGAATGCGCCGACCTGGTGAACAAATCACAATTGTAACAAAAACGAAAAACATGGTTGGCTGCCGGGAAGGGTGGCCAACCCCTGAAAAGGATCGACGGGAATGACAGCAAGCAATACAGACATCAGGCCCCATTGGCGTGATTACGTCCTCAGTCCAAAGGGGGCGTTGGTTTTCCCCGTGCGTGCCGCACTGGTCCCCTGGGATCCGGAGAAAATAGCCGAAGCGGATATCCATTGGCGCGAGGTCAACGGCGAGGAGGAACTCCCCAATGAGCCGGGCATGGGCCTGCTTCTCGATTTTGGTGTAAAGACAACAGGGTTTCTCTATTTTGAGAGCGCCGGGTCGATGGATTTTGGCATCGATATACAATCAGGGCCGGACCTTCGACTGGTACTTTTCGAGGATATCGTGAAGTACTCCTCGGGAGCGGGATGTTATCGAGACGATAAATTCAGGGCTTTTCGCTTTCTGAAGATGCGGTGTACGGGGGGCAGCGGCATCAAGGTCCGTACCATGGTGGAGTTCACCGGCTGGCCCGGTGATTACGAGGGATACTTTTACAGCAGTGATGATCAGCTCAACAGGATCTGGTATACCGGGGCATACACCATCCAGATCTGCACCCAACCCCACGAGCTTTCCGGCTGCTACAACAATATGCTCCCAAGGATGTATGGAGATTTCCCCCGCCATTGGCGCAGCCCCCATGGGCGCTACTGTATCTGGGATGCTCCCCGGCGGGACCGTGAGGTGTGGATCGGTGACATGTGGCCCGAAAGCCAGGGCCTCCTTCATTCCTTTCACGCCCCCGAAGCCATCAAAACGTCACTGCTGGCGGTTGCACAGCGCCAGCGGGAAAACGGCCTGATCCCGGGAAGTGGCATTACCCTCCAGACATTCTCGGAATACTCCTGCTGGTGGATTGTCCTCCTTGATTATCTATACATGATGACCAATGACCGGGAATTCATCCACGAGATGAAGCCCCATGTACAGCGCGCCGTGGATTGGCTCCTCAACGAACTGGAGGATTTCGATGGCTTCCTGCGTATAAACCACCGGCAAACATGGGCATGGACACTGATGCGGCGGGGTGCCGTGACAGGAAGCCAGGCCGTTGCCGTCGCGGCCCTGGAGGGAGGGGCGCGGATCCTTGCCTTCCTTGGTGACAGCGACAGGGCAGGACGTGCCACAAAGGGAGCCACGAACCTCCGACAACTCATTACCACAAAATTGTGGAATGGCAAAGATGGCGTCTTCCGCGACTGCCTTCTTCCTCCTGATGGAGTAGAACGAGTCAGTTGCGACAGCAATTCCCTCGTTCCCCTGTTCGGCATATCAAGTGAGGAGCAGACCACCGCCTGCCTGGAATACCTGCGCAGGAACCTTTGGACCCCCTTCGGCACCAAGACCATCGTTCCACCGGAACCGGAGGCGAACAACAACTGGGCACACAACCACAACATCTGGCCCTTCGTTGTCGGGCTGGAACTGGAGGCCCGCTTCGTCCGTGGCCATCGGGAGACGGCGATGGAGCTCCTGCGTCAATGCTGGGGCAACATGATCGCCCACGATACCTCCTGTTTCTGGGAAATGGTGGACGGTGAAACCGGCGACTTTGTTACCCATCGGCGTATATCCGACTTGCAGGGTCCGTCATGGGATACGTGGGACAGTTACGGCCATGGATGGTCCGCTGCCCCGACTTCCCTGATGCAATCCCACCTCCTTGGCATCCGCCCCACGGCTCCCGGATTTTCGCATTTCCAGGTCAAGCCATGGCTTGCGGATCTCGATTTTGCCGAAGGCGCGGTACCGACTCCCCACGGTCCCATCAGGGCTCGAATCGAAAGGGGCAAATCGGGAAAGACTCATCTGCAGCTGGAAGTTCCAGCAGGAACCAGGGCCACCGTGGCCAAATCCGATGGCAGCACCATCGATATCAATGAAGGCAGCCACCAGCTGGATTCGTGATCCAGCACCCACGATACCTGAAGTGGAGAACCACTCCAATGAAGTCCAAAGGATTCATCCTCGTCCAGACTCTTCTGGCGACAGCGCTACTCCATACCCCGCTCCATGCCCAAAGCAAACGCCTTGTCTTCAACCTTACCGATCCCAACGAGGCAGCACGATGGACAACGGAATTTCATGACTCTTCCCAGGGAGCCGCGGGATTTCAGGAGGGCCTATTCCGCCTCGCCAGCGGCCCCGATGCGCCCGCCTTCATGGAAAGACAGGTGGATTTCGACAGCGGTGAATACAACCGCATGACCGTCGATATGCGTGTCGTGAATCCTGACAACCCGGGGGGACTTGTTGGAAGTGCCGCCTTTCTTTTTGACGACAACGGCATGGTCATCCCTGAATCCCGTATTCTGACCAATACTCCCGTTGGGGTCCGAACATCGGTGGTCATCCGTCTGGACCAATCGGTGTTCTGGACCGGCCATGTGAACCGCATCCGCTTCGACCCCGTCTGGGGTGTCGGGCGCGCGTATATTGCCTCCATCACGCTGTACCTCGAACCCCCTCCCGCCCCGGCACCCCAGTATTACTTTACAAACCGGGAAACGACCGCAGGATGGATGATCGGGGAGTTTGACGAGCAATCAAGTCTCTTCGTTGCTCGACCAACCAATATAGACAGCAATGGAATGGCCTTCACCAACACCGGGCCGTCGCCTGTCCTGCAAAACCTGCAAACCAACCTGAATGCCGACCTGATTACCTCGGCGGAACTGGTCCTGCGCAACGCACAACCGATCTCCACAACCGCACGATTTTTCTGGAGTACAGCAGAAGATCCCGACGTGTCCAACGAGCGCTCCATCACCCTGCCGGTGGCACCCAGCATGGCCTGGCAAACCCTCCGGTTTGACCTTGGCAGCCATCCGGGATGGGCGGGGCAGATTGGCACCATCATCATCAACCCGACATTAGCCGCGGGAAGTACGCAAGTTCGATCCCTCCGGTTCGAGGGCATTGAGGGCCTTGGAGAACGTGGGGAGGAGGATGCCCTTGTCACATGGCGGACCCATAGCGAGGTCGGCAGGGAACTGACCAGCGGAAACTACAAGCCACTCCTCGTCCTCATCACCATGGACGGCAATCCCTTCTCCACCGAGATCGAACTCGACCTTGCCGGGAACCAGCGCTTTCTGCAGAACGCCCGGGAATTCCATGCCGTGCGCATGCAATACGACGACCCCGCCACGGCACGGGTCTTTACAGATATCTACCGCATCCCCGTCCTCGCGACCATGACCTGGGACTTCGATCGGCGCGAATGGGAGGTCAGGGAGCGCCTGATCGGTCCCGAAGTGGCATCTGATTCGGTGAGCATCATGGAACGCACCCTGGCGCGGTAGTCCCTCCTGTATAGACGCAGATGGCATCCGGAACCAACCAGACACACAAATCCCCCGGCAATTGCATCTGATGGCATTGCCGGGGGATTACTTTTTCAGGCAGGGGCTTTGACTGGTCGAGGAGGAATTACCTGTTCGCCATTCCTGCTGCTGCGGGGACGGATCCACCGAAGCGGGCAATATCCCCTCCGCTGATCGTTCCGTTGGTTGGGTCGTAGATACCAAGGGAGAACTGGGCAAGGTTTCCGGGGGTTGGATTCACCGCGTAATTGTACATACGGAACTGAATGGCATCCTCAGCTGAATCGGGGCCGTAGGACCACAGGCACCAGGCCGCAAAGTTTTCCGGGGTGTTGTAATCCTGCATAAAGGTTTCGTAAGTTTGGTAGGATTGATAATCCTGCTGGTACTGGGTGCCTGCCCCGGGAAGACCCGGACCGACCACGACGGAGGTATTCTGAAGGAAGGGGTCGCGTAACGCCTCGATGGAAGTGATGTAGGCGATGGGGGTTGTGAGCACCGTTAGGCTCAGGTTGGACCGTGTCATGAGGGCGGTGGTTCCAGCGGGCCAATAATGGCGGGGATAACGATTGTTATCGACCATATAAGCCTCAAGAGCAGTGGAAACGGTGCGTTGATCGGCCTTCACCCGGGAAACCTTGCTGCGTACCTGTGCTTCAAGGAAGTTGGGTACCGCGATCGCCGCGAGAATGGCGATGATGGCTACAACGATTAATAATTCAATGAGTGTGAAGGCTTTTTTTCTCTGGCTGGTCATGGTTTTGGCTCCTAAAGGGCTCTACTGAAAGAATTAAGTAACCCCGCCATACCCCCCTTCGCATGTCAAGCACCATCCGTCACCCAATCACAAAAATAATCATCACCGATCGGTTTAATGATCACGCTCCCTATTTGACCCCGAATTGTGCTCCCCGGACATGAGTCCTCCATCGCCGTTTTTGCCGTTTTTCCGCGAAAAACCCTCCTCCCTCCACCTCTCCTCAAGATCCCCATAAAGGGTGCGCACTTTTGCATTTTTTTCCAGTTGGAGCGGTGCCATTTCTGCCGTCGCTCGTGCAAACATATTCCATTCCGGAGGCCACTGGGATTCCCAATCATCGATCGCCCGCTGAAGTTCCTCCTCAAGGCCCGAAAGGGTCTCCTCCACCATGGCAAAAAGGGCTGGCATCTGGTCGTAATTCCACCGCCGGAAGCCCTCGCGGGTGAAGTAAACCGGGGTGGCGAGGGCGGTGCTCCCATCCCTTGTCTCCGCCCTGACTGTCACCCAGCCTCCAAACCCGGCGGGGATTTCCATCTCAATGGTCAGTTCGTGGCTGGAATCCCCCCCGTTCACGGTCTTGAAGACGTCACCCAAAACGTGGATTTCGAGGCTTCGCAGTTCCTTTCCCGGATCGGGAGCCGTCCACGCCCGCGCACTCACCTGAAGGACGTCCCCCTCTTCCACGGCGATGTCAGTGCCCGGTAATTCTCCATTCACGGTAAAGTCCAGCATCGGCCCCGTGCTGACGAACGTCCTGCCCCCCTTCATGGCATCGAACCACGCATCCACATCCAGGGCATCGTTGCCTGTATAGACGTAATACCGAACGATTCCGAGGCCGTTTCCGTAGGGGACGTCACTTCCCGCAACAGCGGTGAGCTTGAATCCCATGTTGAGAACCTCGTAGTAGAGATCCGTGCCGAGCTGCCCGATTTGCATGACTTCGCCGAAGTGGGTCAGGTTTTGGGGCAGGAGCATGACAAGGTCACGGCGGACGTTGAACCCGTTATACTGGACATGGGCGGCGCCGTAGATTCCACCCGCCTTCGCGGTCTCCCGTGCGACCCAGTCGGTGAACATGTACTTCGATTGATCACGTATGGGGCGATCAATGTTCAGCGCCAGGGAGTGTCCCTGATTGAACCGGGGATCCTCCTGGCCAGGCACAAGGGCACGATTGCCGCGTTGGACGCGAAAGTCCGGGCCAAATCCCCGCTGCTCGAAATAGGTGCGGGCGTAATTTCCCATTCGGACGATATTGCCCACATGGAGATCCGCCCCCTCCATCCAGGCCATCAACCGGTCTGCATCCTGGTCGCTCATAAGTTGTGAGTGTATATGGGCGTCTCCGCTGAACCAGCCTGCCTCCGCCATGTTCACCCATCGCTCCATGGGAATCGACAACGTGGTGGTGCTCTTTTCCTGGACCTCGAATTCCTCCACCACGAGACGGTATTCCGGGCCCTTCCAAATTCGAATCTGCCAATTCCCGGCAGGGAGGGCCATGCGGCTCGATTCAGCGACGAGCCAGTAGTATCCGCCATCACGGCCGGGCATGGAGTGGGGGAAGGGTTCCCCCGCTTCGGGAAGGGGCCGGGATGGACTCGGCACCGGTTCGCCCGATATATCACCCATCTGGGGGGCAAGTTCCAGCGCACCGGACGGGCGATACAGCGCGTTGGTGGATTGGTTGATGAGATTGACAAGGGCGGGAACAACCCTGCCGCGTTCGTCGACAACTTCCAGATGAAGCGTCCCAAGGGGGCCGCTGCTGAGGCCGGTGGTGAGCATTCCCGGGCGTGGGGCGTCACCACGCGGTTCGGGCTGCATGAAGGTCAGCATACCGTCGGGAGGGGCATTGCGGACGCGATACATTACCCAGGTGACACCGCCGGGTTGGTATTCAAGGGGAAGGGCTTGGACGGGTTCGGGGACCGTCGCCAGATCGAGGGCGGTGTGGGTGTATGGCTTGGTCAGTAGCGTCATCCCATCCCCCCCGTCATCGATACGAAACAGGAGAACCCCCGACGTCCCTGAAAGCTGAAAGACATGCTGGTGAGCGGTGATGGATTGGGCATTTTCGAAGTGAATGCGCTGAACCTGGGGGATCTGGTCGAGGACTTCGAGGAGCAACTGCTGGCCGTGGTGGCGCAGGCGATGACCGTCATCGGGGCTCTCCAGCGTGGGGCAATCCGCCGCCTCGAGAAAACCGTGGGCCCTGACTGTTTTTGCGAGAAGCTCCGTGTCCATCAAATAGATCGCATGATTTGACAGCCGCCAGGCAAACAACCGGGCCTCGTCCCATGGAGCGTAATCCGCGGGAATATCCTCCTCCAGTACCGCTTCCATTTCTGCAACGAAGGCCGCGGAAAAGGTGTGGGCAGGGCCTGTGGTGAGAAGCGCCGGCAGGAGGAGGGCGAGCAACCCGATGGGGAAAAGGAAGCGAAAGTGTAAAGGTTTAATGTTCATTGTGCTTGAGGTAAGCTCCCGGTGGCTGATGGGGATGAAGTTGCGGATTTGGAGCGCCCAAGGAAAGGGGAAACACCAGCGCACGGGGTGAATTCTGCCAATTCCTCAATGGTTTCAGTTGCAGCGCAAACAAGAACCCGGCAACATGGCCATATTTTAAAGGACGAGGATGAAAATGCGCCGCTCAAAACCCTGGAACATCCTTGCCGCCTTCCCCAGCGTGGGGTTGGCGATGATGATCACGCCAACCATCCTTGCTGCCGATCCAATGAGTGAGGACGAGTTTCGCCATTACTACCGCCTCTTCTCCGACACGGCATACATCGCTCCGACTTCCCTTCAGCCTGACACGCTCCTTGCCGCGGAACAGATCTTCGAAATCACCGACGGTTGGAGACCTGTCACCGACGAACAGCGCGAGCAGACAACCCGCGACACCCTGGCCCATTACAACGCCCTGACGGAGCGATACCCCACGTATAGGGTGCGCATTCTGGACGGGGCCGATCCGGTCATCGTCAGGGCTGTCAACGATGCTCCCGAGGTCACACCAGGGTTGCTGCGCCTTTTCATTGTGGAGGTCAACAATGCAACGGGGGAACCCCTTCACTTAACGCCGGTTATTGAGGAGTCGATACCCTACGGTCGCCCTTCGGTAATGATTTACCCCGGCGAAACCCTTCCAACACTGGTCCCCATTATCCTGCCTCCGGGAGATCGCGAGGAGGTCACGCTCACGTTTCTTCCCGCCGGAAACAACACCGAGGCCCCCTCGACAACCCTTCCCATCAGTATCAAAAACGCAGCCACAATCAACGGGACCACCATCAACGGTGCCACCGGCGACCCATACCCATCCCGTGTATATGCCATTGGAAGTGATGGAATATACCGCCATGCCCGTGAGTTTGGAACGAACCGAACCTTGAGCGAGAAGCCCGTGGTCTTCCGCCCGGCAATGATGAAGGTTCCCTTCTTCTATACAGATGGGACCTTCACCGTGGACATGCCTGCGGGCGAGACCACGCTCATACTGGAGCGAGGCTACGAGACACCGCTGAAGAGCAGCCGGATTCAACTCGACCCCGGGGAAAACCGGGAGATATCCATCGAATCGCAACGACACCATGACATGATGGAGCGGGGATGGATTTCCGGGGACACGCATATACATTGGGCCATCAATGAGTGGAACGAAAACGAGGACATTGATCTCCTTGCCATGGTCCAGCGCGCCGAGGACCTTCGCATCGCCAACAACCTGACCCTTTATCAATGGCAACCGGATGGAGGAACATTTATCAAGCCGGACCAATATCCCATGGGGCCCGTTGAACGGCTTTCAAACGGCGAATACCACATCCAAATGGCTGAGGAATTTCGCAATGACAACCATTACGGTCATATCAATCTACTCAACATTAAGGAACTGATCGAACCCATTTCAACAGGGCCGGGAAGTGGTGGCCCACCGGATGCCATCGATTACCCCATCAATGCGGAAATTATTCGACAGGCCCACGCCCAGGGCGGCATCAGTATCGAGGCACACAACCTCGGGCCGTTCTTCGCCTCCGGTGTCCCCGCCAATATCATTCACGGCCTGAGCGACAGCCTCGACCAACTCGAGCCTGCAAATTACTACAACTTCCTGAATGCCGGATTTCGCATCGGCCTTTCCAACGGCAGCGACCACCCCGCCCGCCTTGTGGGCATCTGCCGTGTATACGTCCACGCACCCGGCCCCCTGGATTATGGGGAATGGTGTCGACGTCTCGCCGAGGGCAGGACCTTTACCACGTCGGGTCCACTCCTGACCCTGACCGTGAACGGCCATCCGATCGGTGATGTCATCGAGGCAAGCCATGGAGAGGAACTCAAGGTCGAGGCGGAAGTCTGGTCCCGCCATCCCATTGGGAAGCTCCAAATCGTCAGCAACGGGGAAATTCTCGGAACCCTGGAAACGGAGGAGACGGTTGCCACCCTCAGCCTCACCGTTCCGGCGAACGAGCCGCGCTGGTTCACTGCACGCACCTCCAAGACGGAATCCTTTGATGCCCTTTCAGGCCCCGACATCGCCCACACAAGCGGGATTTATGTGGAGGTCGACGGCGAGGCGGTCTTCTTCCCCGAGGCAGCTGAGGGCTGGATCGAAAACCTCGGAATTCACCGCCAAAGGCTTGTCCAGTCGGGTAACTTTGATAACGACGAGCAACGCCAGGAAGCCCTCGACTACATCGACGAGGCCATTGACCTTTATCGCCAGCGTATAGAAGCGCATCGTGGGTCCGGTCAGTAATCGTTTATCGGGAGGAGAATCTGCACGTTTACATCCACCGAAGTATTGACGAGCAGTTCCTCAATCCGGTTCTGAAGCTTGTACTTGGTGATCATGGCACGGGCGCGTTCCAACTCCCCTTCACCTGGTGATTCGTCAGGCCGCGCCTGAAGGACATGATAGACACGCAATTTATCCTCCACCCGGACGACACAGACAGCGGGAAATTTCCCTCCCTCGACAACATCCACAACCCGCCGGGGGAATTCGGAGACATGGGCGACAAGGCCGGTCACCCACATAGCATCGGGATCCTCCCGCATCAATTCATTGGCAACGACGCGAAAGTCCGGAACACTGGAGGCACGATTGAAGGCATCACGCCACCGTGTTTCCCCGGGAGCGGCCTTCAGGGTGATGAGGCTGTAACCAACCTCCCCGGGAATTCGCCCGGCGGAACTTCTCTCAATGCGCCACTGTTCAATGGCCTCTTCATCGGAGACATCAGGTGGAAGCTTGAGTGCCTCCTCTTCGAGAATTTTGCGCGCCAGCAGTGTCTGGCGAAACTGTTCACGATGAAAGAGAACCTCGTGTCGCTGGCTGATCTGTTTTTCCTCAAGCAAATGATCCATGAGCCGATGCTGTACAACACCGGTTGAAAGGGCCATTTCGAGAAACTTTTCCTCATCCAGCAGACCGATCGATTCGAGACGCCAGCCAAGTGCCGACCGCAATTCGCCCCGGGTGACAATATCGTCGCCAATGACGAGGAGGGCATCATCCTCAAGGGCCAGGCTCGCTTCCGCAAGGAGGTTGACTTCCACCACACGAACCAGGTCGGTGTTCCTCCCAATTCCCCCAAGATATTCCGCAATCAGCCGTTCCTGCTCACGGTAGCGGAAAAGCTCGCCAAGGGCATCAATACTCGATGGGAGGGGAACATGTCCCGCGGGGCGATGAAGGCGTCTATAATAGAGGACATGTGATTCCCCCTCCATTTGGGGAGGAAGGGCCTTCCTGTCCTCGATTTCCCGGAGCGCCTCGATCAGCTCCCGGTTTTCCTCGCCCTCTGGATAGATTGCTATCGAACGGGGCGTCAGACCATGTTCGCGAAGGACACCCGCTACGGTCTCCCCCGCATTGATCCTGTAGGCGACCCGATCCAGAACGTCTTGGGAATTCTTCGCGGTGATATCACCATCGGCATCCAGGACAACCTTTTGCACCAGGAACATCTCGGGAGTGCGAAAGTAGGTGTCCCTTGTTTCCTCGTAGAGGGAGGTCAGCATCTCAAGGGTGGGGTTGGGTACCCGACTGGCGATTTCCCGCTGGAAGAAAACAAGGCGTGCGAAATTGGCTGATTCACGATCGAGAAGCTCCTCCTCCCCGGGGTCAAGCTTCATGCCCGATTCGGTGGCCTTCCGGGCATATTGATCGTAGGCGGGAAAGTAGTGAATCTGGTCCACCAGATCATCCAGCCCATAAATCAGGTTCGCTCCCGGTCGATATCTGGCGGAACGAATGGCCAGCAGTGTCTTGACCTCGCCAACGGTCAGCATCTGCTCCCCCACCAATCCGGCAGGGTCCGTGTCGCGAAGCTGCTGCACACTCAATTCAAGGCCATGTGACTGGATGGTTGGGGGGTGGCATACGGAAAGGCCAAGTACCACCATGATGGCACCAAGGCGCTGGCGAAAATTCTTCATGCCCGATTGAATAGACAGCTTCACTTGCCACTCCGTACCGTCGATCCTGGGTGCCACCATGTATTGCACCCTTGGCAAAGTATGAGACCGGCTCCATGTCTGGCAACCCGGAACACCGGTCATCAGCGCCTTAGGGCGCATCTCAGGTCTGTATCGGCTTGAAGTTCCAGATTTCTCCCCAATCGCCATTTCTACGCGCCAGTTCAAGGGCCAGGAGGTTTTCCTTTCCCTCATCCGTCCAGAACTGGCCGATCCGTTTGAGCCGCCCCTGGAGTTCGGAACAAGTCGCCTCCATCTGCCCTGATCCCACCGGGCACCCCCGCTCGGAAACACCCTGATAGTGGATGTGGTCACGGTGATTTTCAAAGTAATTTATCTCCCGCCCCACCGTCTCTCTTGTCTTCTCTTCGAGCGATTCAGCCAAGAGCTTAAGGTCCGCCAGCGTGTTCAGCACACCCCCTTCCCCGCCGTGGCGAAGTTGGTGGAGCAGCGGCTCCACCCATTGCCGTGCCTCCGGTCCCTGCTCGCCAAAAAGCGCATGGGCGCACGCCCACAGGTGCTGGCTCGCATGGTAAAAGTCGAGCACTCCGGTGGCATTGGCAAAGCGTTGCTCCTTGAGCTTCCAGATCCAGATTCCCCCATCGGCGACGATGAAGACCTCGCGGGCCTGCTTGAGTCCGCACCGCAGGGCCTCTGTATAGACCTTTTCCATCAGCACTTCCCACTGCCCGCAGTGGGCTACCACATGTTTTCCCATCGTCACCGCCCGTCCCGAGGCTGTCTTGGCACAGTCGCTTGTTCGCACGATGATAGCTGTTTTCTGCTCCCGCCAGGAAACGCGTTCTCCCTTGGTTTCAGCGGGCTTCAGGCCCCAATCGGCCCCTCTGTGGCGGACCATCCATCCGTCCATCATAATGAGAAGGGAAAAGTCTCCACGGGGGCATTCGCTCGCCGCCTTCTCCACCATCCGCTTGTGCAAAAGGGGAACTTTTGTATCCCGTTGCTGTTGTTGTTGGACTTCACGGGCTCGGGTTCCCGCCTTCTCGACGTGGCGGGCAATGGTGGAATCGTCAGCAATCGGAGACCCCCAAACGGCGCAGATACGCGCAGCTGCTTCGTAGGAAAAAGTGTCAATGGAAGTGGCGGCAAGGCGCTCCTGAAGCTCGGGCGATAGCCTTTGGTTGGGCTCAAGACCCCAGGCCTCCCTTAGCGGTGAGTGCCAGGAACCGTCCTCGTCCCGACGCTGACAATAGGGGATATCAACCGCCACCTCCCCGGCGCTTGTCATCAGGGTCATCGGGCGCATCTGAATGCGCCGGTAGGTCTTCCCCTTGAGGGGGAAAAATCTCCGCTGATTTCTCAGCGGCAAGTTTCTTCAAGCCTTCCTCGATCAATCGCCGTTTATATTCCTGAGCTTTGCGGTCGGCTTCTTTTTCAAGGTTGTGGAGAGGGGAGCGGGGCATGGGAGTGGTCCTCCAGCGGGAAAAGGATGACCAATTAGCAGGTATCACTGGATACAAAGTCAAGATGCGCCCGGCGGCGCCTTACCCCTTGCCCGGCGCCACCTGCCAGCATGAGATGAAGTTGGGTGTACCGAACTGGAGCCCTCTCTTATTTATGAGCCTTCGCAGAAAAATCCTCCTCCTTCTGACAGCGGTTTTCGTGCTTTATCTGGCGCTCCTGCTTGGGATCGTCCGATTCCTTGTTCTTCCTGTGCTTCATGAGGGGGAACAGGAGCTTGCCCGGGTGGATGCCAACCGGGTCACGGCTATTTTCAAGAGTGAAATCGAGGAACTGGATTCTCTCGCCGCCGAGGCCGTTTCGAACCGCTCGGGCAATGAGCCCCAAAGGACAAGCATTCAGCGCGATTTCCTGACCATGGCACTGCGGGGTTTTCAGGTCGATTTCGCTGCCGTGCAGATTGGAGATCAGCTTTCAGAAGCACGCTTCCCGGCCACGCGTCTGATGTTCGAGGATTTTGATCCCCGGGAAATCGCCTGGGATATCCTCGTGAGTGAATCGATCGGGGGGCTTCACTCCACCCTGGCAGGGCCACTTCTCGTCGGGATGGCAGTCTCGGAGGATACCGACGACGGCGAACCGGTCCGGATTCTCTTCGGGCGCTTCCTGGACTCCGATGGTCTTGATGAGCTTGTGGCCGCCATTCGTGTGCGATTTCGCATCCACTCCTTTGGGGAATGGAGCCCGCCGGGTGATAAATATCTCATTCCAACACAGATCGCCACACCGTACCAATTTCATCGCATTGATGGAAATGAACCACCGGAAGAACTTCGCAACCTGTTTCGCAAGGACGGGCTTTACCCCATTGATTTCTATCGCACCCCCGGTCAACCGGATATCCTCAAGATTGTGACCTACCACCCGGGAGGGGGGGGCAAGCCTGCATGGGTGCTTGTGGTGGATCGCAACCGGGTCTTCATGACACGTATTGCCCGTGGTGGCACTGTTGTGCTCGCCTCCATGGTGGCCCTTGGGTTGTTGCTCATGCTCCTGATTCTTGGGTTCCTCGCCCGCTCGGTGCTCCATCCCGTTGATGTCCTCCGTCGTCACCTCTCAAATATTGAGCGCCCCGAGGATTTGCCCACCCGCATTGTCGAGGAAATGGATGGGGAACTTGGCAGGCTGGCCACCGATTTTAATATGATGCTTGAGCGTCTGGAACGGGGAAATGCCGCCCGTGCGAAGGCTCAGATGGAGGTCGAACGCAGTGAGGAAAGATACCGTCATCTGGCGAACCACGACGATCTTACCGGCCTCTACAACCAACGATTCATGTATCAGGCACTCAACGAATTGTTCCGTTCCGAAAGCGGCGAGCAACGGCCGATTTCCCTGATCTTCCTGGATATAGACAAATTCAAGTCGGTCGTCGATACCCATGGGCATCTGAATGGGAGTCGTGCCATCGCGGAGGTTGCTGCGACAATTCTTGCGAGCCTCCCCGATGATGGCTCGTTTGCTGTCAGTTACGGCGGTGATGAGTATGTCGTGGTTCTTCCCGGGTATGAAAAACAAAAGGCCCTTGAAAAGGCCGAGGAAATCAGGATCCGAATGACCCGCTCGACCTATCTTGAATCCGAGGGGCTCAACATCAAGCTCACCTGCAGTTTGGGTGTCGCCAATTTCCCCGAGGATTGCGAGGACATGCAGGGGCTTCTCGCCCTTGCGGACAAGGCCCTGTTCTACATCAAGTCCAGGGGGAAGAATGGAGTGGGCGAGTCACGCGGCCGCATGACCTCCGATTCAGTATCAATTGATTTGACAGACATATAGACAACAAAGAAGGTGACAAGACGCATGAACATCACAAGGGATGAACTTTGGAAACAATTCCGAAATCTCGATTTTGACGGCCTGTACCTCGCATGGCAACAAGCCGCCGAACCGGCCAATCCAACTGATGACTTCCATCGCGTCGTCTATTCGCTCGGTCTCTTTGCTGCCCACCAGATGGAACAGGGTGACAACCTCATGGGCTCCCTTGCCGACGATGGATCCATCGCCCCCGGTGATGTCGCCTTCGTCAAGGCATTGCGTGCGGATCTTCTCGGCGAAAAGGAGGAGATCATTCGGGAATTGTGGCCCCATCTGGACGGCAAGGACGCCATCCATGCTGACAAGCTCCGTCTGCGTATGGCTGATGCCCTGCTGGATCTGGGACGCTTTGACGAAATCGCCGCTGTTCTGGAACCGTACCTTGAACCACCAGGGATGGACCAGACACTGGAGTCGCACCTGATTCTTCTGCAGGGAATCGTCGCCACCGGCGGGGGACAGGAGCGGCTTGTTGAACAGGCCAGCCTGATAGACACGCTCCTTGAACGCGGATTCCGCATGTCCCACGGCAGCACGGTCCTCTTTTATGCCGACTACTTGGGCGTCAACGGCATTGAGCCCCTCGTCGCCCCCCTGCTCAAGGCCCACGGGTCGATTGTGGAGCAATACGTCACCCCCAACCCCGACGAAATCGAGCTGCTCCTCGACCTGGGGGAGAGGCACAAGTTCCCGTCAGCCGTTCGCGCTGCGGCCAGGTCGTATGAACGCAATCCCTTCCCATGGAATGAAACGGACCCGGAAAAGGCCGCCTATCTTTTTGCCTCCCATGAGGAGCACAACGCCGCCCGTCTGACTTTTCTGCATTCCCACGACGAGGAAAGTCTCGACACCGACAGCGAAATTTGGGGGCCGTACCTTCTCGAAACATATCTCACTGGAATGTGGCAGGAGACCCTGGACCTTCTGGACAAGCACAGCGACGACCTGGCCAGCCACCCCATGGCCGGGCAGGCACTTGTCATGCGCCACTCCTGTCTATACCACCTTGGAAGGTTCGCGGAATCGATCAACTTCCTCGACGATAACCGCGAGGAATTCAACGCCAAGGCATCGCCTGAGGAACACGCCGTCGATATTTTCAACCACCTCGCCCTCGGCCGGGTGGATGTGTTGAAGACCCGGACGCTGGCAACCATCTCGGCGCTTATGCCCAACGGGGACCTGGTCGACCAGTATATACAGGCCATCCTGATTGAAATGATGAAGCGCAACGATTACGGAGCCTTCAACGAATGGATCAGATGCTTCTTCGGCGCCATGGGCGACGGACCTCGAAAGGTCCACCTGCTGGTCGGCGTGGGGCACATGGCCATGGAATGGGGATGTGAGGAAAACATGGAGACCTGTATATCCCTCCTCCGCGAGATTGGCCGGGACTCCGATTCCCTCGTCATGGCCGCCCACAAGGCCGCATGGTTTCACCACGACAGCGGCGTTCTGGAGGGAAACTACGGCGTCGTTCTGGAAGCCACTGCTTCGGGCGTTCAGCCTTCATTGCTCGTTGACCGGGGGAGGATGAGGCGATTGATCGGTGATCTCGAGGGCGCCCGGAAGGATCTGGAGAAAGCACTGGAACATCCCGATGCGGTACCCGTTCACCTCGCGTCGGGAATCCTGAGTTCTGTATATCGCAGCCTTGGTGTTGAGCGGGCTGTCATTGAGGACGTGGAGAAGAGGGCGCTGGAGTGGATGAAGACCAAGGCACGGTCCCAGGAGGAGTTCTCAAGCCTGCAGTCGCGCTCCCTTGTTGCCTTCCGCGGTGACAGCCCTGAGACCCATTACAATTACCTTCAGGGCCTCCAGAAGACCCACCCGCAAAGCCTGGAAATTCTGCGGCTGGCCCGGCTGCTCATGACACTTCCAAAGGTGCCGGAGGACATGGTCCGTTTCGCGGGGGAGCTATACAAGGTATCCGCGGAGCGACACCTCAAGCCAGAATGGGGATGATCAGGAGGGTGTGGGGGCGTCTCACTGGAGGAGACGGATATTGAGCGCCTCGCCCGGGTGAAGGTTGTCC
>JAFIGB010000001.1 GCA_020831705.1 Candidatus Sumerlaeia bacterium
CCCCCGTACACCGGTGCGGTGAGTAACACGGCGTTTGTTTTGCGCAACGAAACCCTTCCCCGCCGATCCCCCATGACGATGCACGAACCAAGGGTCCATTGGATCGGATTGATCGCCAGCACCGCCGCCCCCAGAAGCACCCCCACCATGACATGATGCTCGGGAGGGGTGACCGCCAACGCGACGGGGAAGGGGATGTAAAAGCTGTTTGGAACCGACGCCAGGGCAGTGGCGGCACGGTCCCGCGCCGAGGGGGGACCGCCCGCCGTTAGCCGGAAAAAGACCAGGCAGATCACCGTGGAGGCGACGATCATCAACGGGAGAAAGATCAGCATGGGCGAAACGAGTTCCATGCGATCGAGGTGAAATCCCTTGATCATCGAGATACCGAGTGCGCAGGGAACGATGACGTCGATCATCGTCCGCGTCATGCCATTGACGACATCCGGCGAGAGAATCCGCCGCCGCACCAGAACCACCCCCAGCAGGATGACAAGGAACAGCTTGCCAATCGCCTCGAATGAGACGGTGAGGCCCTGCAAGAAGGTGACACTTTCAAACAACGATGTGAGGAATCCCGGGAAATTTCTCCTGCCCTTCAAGGGTGGGAAACCTCCAACAGGGTGCAAGGGGCATTCCCCGGCGCTTTTCCGTTGAAGAAATCCGGTCCCCGGAAGTAGCACCTTGAAGAGGCAGGTGTCACCACCCCCAACCATGCACCAGAAAGGGAAGCCGTCCCCATGGATGCCCCAACCATTATCAGCACGCTTGCACTGACCATGGGCGCCGCCTGGTGCTCGGGAATGAACCTTTACGCCACCGTGGCCGTCCTGGCGCTCATGCACCGCTACACCGGCTTCGAGCTCCCCGTGGGTATGGAGGCCGTCGCCAGCGACATCGTCCTTTGGCCGGCCATTGCCCTTTATGTCATCGAGTTTGTCGCCGACAAGGTTCCCGCCATCGATACCGCGTGGGACACCGTCCATACCTTCATACGTGTTCCCGCCGGGGTCGTTCTTGCCGCCATGGCAATTGGCGAGGTTCCCGTTGAATGGCAGATTCTCGCAGGGCTGGCAGGGGGCACCCTCGCCTTTGGCTCCCATGCCACGAAGTTCACCACCCGGGTCGCCGCCCATGGCTCGGGGACCAGCCCCGTCGTCAGCCCCGTGGCCAGCATCTCGGAGGACGCCCTCGTCGTCGGCACCCTGGCCCTTGTCTGGGCCAATCCATGGCTCGCCATCCTTGCCGTCATTCTGATGATTATTGGATCCGCCGTCCTGGTGACGATGCTGTGGTATGCCCTTCGCCGGGTTTACAGCTTCATCCTTGGCCGGGGCGTGGAACCCGTTGCCGCAGGACCGGAAGTCTGATCACGCGCTACTTCAGTTTCTTTCTCTTCTTCCCCTGCACCAGGTGCTTCAGGGGCCTGTAAAGGCGTTTGCGCAGGAACCTTCCGAATTGCAGGTGCCAGGGGATCGCCTCCATTTCCCGGATTTCCTCCGGTCCCAGATTTTCCCGCCCGATATACCAGCGTTTCAGCTTCAGGAAGGTCACCCGGTCGACCCGGATCGCCTCGCGCAGGAGAACCGCACGAATGCCCCGCACCGGCGTTTGGAAGGAAAAACTTTGTGTGAAATCGAGCATCCGCGGGGTTTCCGGATCCCCCGGCGCCCGCATCAGGTTCTTCCGCCGCAGGTCACCATGGTTGATCCCCCGGCGGTGCATTTCAGTGAGCATCCCCCAAAGACGATCGAAGTAAATCTCCACCAGGCCGCCGCCCCCCTTCACTTCCGGGACGGGTTCCGCATCGAGGAGGGTCATCTCCAACGTCCAGGGATCGGGATGGGAAAGAAAACGGGGGAATCCCTCCAGGTCATCGAGGCGACGCAGGATATCCCCCTCGCGGCGTGCAAGGCGTCTTCCGTATAGACACCGCTCGATGGCGCTCTTGCGTCGCCATGTCTTCCAGACGCGGGGGGAATCGTCCGCATCCACAATCCAAAGGTCGGGCTGAAAAAGACCCCGGCCCTTCTTCAGGAGAATCACCATTCCCGGGGCACCCGCAGGGGGTGGAAGCACATCCGCCGTTTGATTATTACGGACAACATGGTCCACCGCGCTGGGTTCATCGGCCATCCTAGCGAACCCGCTTGAGGGGTGTGTAGTCACCCGGGTAATCGAGGTCGCCGCGGAGGACCATCGCCGTGTGGGGGGGGACGGTGATGGGAAGCGTCCCGGATATAACCCGCACGCGATCGCCGGAAAGAACGTCCTCGAGGAACATGTAGCTCATGAACTTTGATTCCCGCATCAGAAGGGTGTCGCTGACCGGTTCGCTTGAGGGATTGACCACGACAACAGCGGTTTCGGCAACCCGGTCGGTACGACGAATGAACGCATACAGGTTGTCAGCGTCAAGGGGTCGGTAGTCCCCGTAACGAAGGGAGGGCAGCTCCTGGCGCATGGAGATCAGCGTGCGCATCCATTGCAGGTGCTCGTTGTCATGCCCCACGAGATCCCAGCGCATCGGCCCCCGCTGCTCCGGATCGTCGCCCCCCTCCATGCCGAGTTCCACGCCGTAATAGACACACGGCGCACCGGGGAGGGTGAACTGGAGCACCTGGGCCATCCGCTGCTGCCACGGCTCGCGCAGGGTCGTCCGCAGGCGCGGCGTGTCATGATTGTCCAGAATGATCCACGCCTTGAGCATGTGGTCCATTCCCGCATCATCAATCATGGTGTTGAAATGCCGCGCCGCCTGGGTAACGGAAAGCCGCCCCTGAACCATGTCGACAATCAACTGGCGGGCCGTCATGTTCATCACCGCATCCACCGAGGGCGCCCATTCCTCGGGGTAATTCCAGATCTCCCCCACCACCAGGGCGTCGGGGCGGACGCTTTGCGCCGCGCGAGTCAATTCACCCAGGTAATTGAAGCCCATGTCATACGCCACGTCGAGCCGCCAACCGGCAACCCCGTCGCGTATATATCCCTGCACCACCGAATCCTAGTCGTTCCAAAGCCGCGCACGAACGTTGGGGTTCTCCAGATTCAACTCGGGAAGGTTCTCCACGTTGTACCAGCCCCGGTACCCCATCTCGTATTCATCACCGATCAGGAACCATTCCCGCCACGGGCTTGTCGGGTCGGCCATCGCCTCCTGAAAGGCGGGCGACTGGGCACCCTTGTGGTTGAAGACACCATCAAGGACGAGATGCATTCCCCGGGAATCGAGATCGTCCACAATGGCAACCACATCAGCCCGGGTCCCATATTCCGGGGAGACCGCGGCGAAATCAAAGGCGTCGTACTTGTGGTTCGTATATGCCTCATGAATGGGGTTAAGATAAAGCACGTCCACCCCGAGGGATTCGACATAATCGAGGTGATCGAGCACGCCGGGAAGCGTTCCGCCCCAGAAGTCGATCTCGTGGCTCCAAAGGCCGACCTCGTTATTGTAGGTCCCCCGGCGGGGTTCCTCGTCCCAGCTGCGCAGCTGCTTGGGGGCCGGATAAAGGTGGGCGCGGGCCTCCAGATCCTCCGGGTCGGGCGGTGCGAAGCGATCCACAATGATCTGGTAAATCACCGCCCCATTGCGCCAGTCATTGCGGCGCTCCTCCATCACCGCGTGGCGAATCAGGTCATGGGAACTGGCGTAAATATCATCCAGAACAACACCCGGCGAGGGCGCCTCCTGGTGCAACACGACCGGGGTTTTCCGGGTACCATGTTCACAACCAAGGGCGAGGACCACCCCACCCACCATCAATATGGAAAGATGCCTTTTGCGCATGATCCTGCCTTTCTGCCGGGATATGAACCGGCCCCGTGGTGGACCAAGAATCCTCCCCCCTCCCCGGGGGTGTCACGCTGTTTCGAAGTTTTCCCCCATGGTAGATTGTGCAAAAGAATTCCCCCGCTCGGAGTGAAAATTCCCCGTGCGGTCCTTCAACGTGGCACTACACTAAAGTCCATGAGCTCGATTCCCCGCCCCCTGCCAACCGCCGAACGTGATTACGCCGCCTGGCTCGGCGAGGTCGAACACCGCGTTGTCCTTCCCCTGAAATGGGTCCTCCTCGTTCTGGTGATGATCTTTTGGATGTGGGGACGGGACTGGACCGCCCCCAACCCCGTGCCCTTCGGTCTGTTCTACATTTTCGCCGCATTGACCGCTGCCGAGCATTACTTCTTCGCCCGGGACCGCGTCACCCCCAGCCAGGTCCGCCCCTTCGTTCTCGTCTCCTTCGTCCTCGACCTGTTCTTTGTCTGCGGGCTTGTCTGGCTTGATCTCCTCGACCGCGGCGCCACCTTCGCCTCCGTTTTCCCCTTCAGCGACTACTTTCCCCTTTTCATTCTTTCCGTTCTTCGTGGCTTTGCCCTTTACCGAACCCGGTGGGAAAACCTCGGCGGCTTTCTTGCCGTCACCGTTCCCTTCCTCATTCTTGCCATCATCCAGCTTGAATCCGTTCCCGTCCTCGACACCCCCCAGGCCCTGCGATTTCTTGCCCTTATTTGGGGGATGATGCTCCTGACGCAGGTCTTCATCGGACTCGTCAACGCCCAGCGCGAGGAGCTCCTTCGCTCCCACGAGCGCCAGGTCCGCAGCCAGTCCCTCGCCTCCCTCGGCGAACTCGCCGCCGGTGTTGCCCACGAAATCAACAACCCCATCGGCATCATCCGCACCTACGCCGATTATCTGGAAAAATCCACCGACGCCGACGATCCCCGCCGCGAGGACTTCGACACCATCCGCAAGGAGGCCGGGCGCTGCCAGGAAATCGTCCGCCGCATGCTCGACTTCTCCAACCCCCAGGTTCAGGGGCTCACAACCCTTTCCATCCCCCGGCTCCTGCGGGAAACCGTCGACTTCGTCCTCATCGATGGCCGGGAAGGAAACCCCCAGATTACCATCGAGGAAACAGGAACCATCCCCCCCGTCCTTGGCGACACCGTCCAACTCAAACAGGCCTTCCTCAACATCCTCATCAACGCCCGCCAGATCCTCGACGACCACATGACCAGCGAAACCGTCCCCGAGGATTTCCAGCCAAACATCAGGATCACCATCGGACGCGGCAGCGGCCCGGGGGGGGGGGGGGGGGGGGGGGGGGGGGGGGGGGGGGGGGGGGGGGG
>JAFIGB010000002.1 GCA_020831705.1 Candidatus Sumerlaeia bacterium
ACGGGGTGGCGGTTCGCTGGAGGATCTTTGGGAGTTCAACGATGAGGCACTCGCCCGCGCCATTGCCGCCTGTCCCATTCCCGTCGTTTCCGCGGTAGGGCACGAGGTCGACTTCACCATCGCTGATTTCGCCGCGGATCATCGTGCCCCCACACCCTCAGCGGGAGCTGAAATTCTGACAGCCGGATATACAGATCTTCGGGAACGGGTTCTGGAGGATCTGCATCGCCTGGAGCGAACCACGCGGACTCAAATACGGGACATGCAGCAGCGCATCACGGCCTTGTTGAACAGCCATTCCCTGCGACGTCCGGAAATGAGGCTTCGGGAATTTCAGCAACGGACCGATCTGGCCATGGAGCGACTCCCCCGCATCATCACCCAAAGGACCGAGCGAATTCGCATGCGGCTGGAACGCCTCGGCGGTTCCCTGGAGGGGCACAACCCCGCGCTCATCCTCAGCAAGGGGTACGCAATCATCCGCCGGGATGGGGATGGACGTGTCTATACAGAAGCAGCAAAGCTGAAGAAAAACATGCGGCTGGATATCGAGCTTCGCGACGGCAGGCGCACCGCCATCGTCACTGATGACGAGGCCGACGACCTTTTCGCCTGACGACTATCACGCCCGAATTTCCGACGCCCCGACACGATCCTGCAGCACCTTCGGAATGGCAATGGAGCCATCCTCGCGCTGGTTGTTTTCCAACAGGGAAATCATGAGCCGCGGAAGAGCCAGGCCGCTTCCATTCAATGTATGTACAAACTGCGGCTTCCCCTTTCCATCGGGGCGGTAACGTATATTCGCCCGGCGGGCCTGGAAGTCGCCGAAGTTCGAGCAACTGGAAACCTCCAGCCATGTTTCCATGCCCGGTGCCCAGATTTCGAGATCGTAGCACTTCGTCGCGCCGAACCCAAGATCACCGGTGCACAATTCCACAACGCGGTAGGGAACCCCAAGTTCCTCAAGCAACCCGCACGCATGACCGACCAGTTTTTCATGGGTGGCGGCGCTTTCCTCCGGGGTGGTCAGGTGAACGAGTTCGACCTTGTGGAACTGGTGGACGCGGGAAATGCCGCGATTCTCCCGGCCGGCAGCACCCGCCTCGCGCCGGAAGCAGGGCGTGTGGGCACAGACGGCAATGGGAAGGTCGGCACTGTCAAGAATCTCCCCCGCCCAAAGGTTCGTCAGCGGAACCTCCGCCGTGGGAATGAGATAAAGATTGTCGAGGGGGACCTTGTATAGCTGATCCTCAAACTTGGGAAGGTTGCCCGTACCTGTCAGGGAATCAGGACTGACCACAAAGGGAACCGAGCACTCCGTATATCCATTCTTTGTTGTATTGACATCCAGCAGCCAGGAAATCAGGGCGCGCTCCAGGCGGGCGCCAATGCCCTTGAGCACATAAAAGCCGGATCCGCTGACCTTGGCACCACGGGGGAGGTCGAGGAAACCGAGGGCATCCCCCAGATCCCAGTGGGCCTTTGCCGCAAAAGGATGCTTGATCGGTTCGCCCCAGGAACGGACCAGTTTATTACCCGATTCATCCTCACCGATGGGAGCATCCCCATGGGGCAGGTTGGGCAGCGACAGGAGCTGCAAACGCAGTTCCTCGTCTATATCGCGAAGTACCCCGTCGAGGGTCGCAATCTCCTCGCCGATCTGACGGGACTGCTCCTTCAACTCATCGATGGACTCCCCTGCCTTGGCCCGCTGGGGGATCTCCTTGCTGATCTGGTTACGGGTGGCCTTCAGCGCCTCGGTTCTGGAAACCGTCTCACGACGCTTCCCATCAAGGGCCAGCACCTCGTCCACCGCTGATCCATCCATCCCGCGCGTTGCAAGGCGCTCCTTGACCTGGTCGGGGTTTTCTCGAAAAAGTCGAATATCTAACATGATGCCAATTCCTGGTCCTGGTTGCCCGCCCGAGGGCGGACGTTATGGGTACCGCACAACGGTGCTGGGTCAAGGGGACAAGCCCGGAAAATCCCCGAGGAGGGAACCGGCAGGGATAAAAATCCCTCATATTTCAGGGGAGCTAAGAAAAATTTGGCGGTAACAACATTTTCCCTTTACAAGGGGCGAAGAAAAAGCGTAGCGTCCCGCCAGATTACTTACGGAGGCATCCCCCATGGATCCCAAACTTCTTGCCGAAATGGCACGCGATGATCGTAACTTCCTCGACAACGTCCTCAAGGCGGTTCCCGAGGGAAAGGACGACTACACCCCGTTTCCCGGCGGCCTCACCCTCGCCCAGCAAATTGCCCACATTGGGAAAACCACCGAATGGTTCCGCGAAGGGCTCTTTGGCTCCGGTTTCAATATGGACTTCGAGGCGCTCTTCAAGGAAATGCTCCAGCCTGTGACCCTTGCCGAGGCACGGAAAATCCTCGAGGAAACCTGGGACCCCTACATTGCCGCCATTGAATCGGCCACCCCGGAATACCTCGCTGAAATTCTTCCTGCCGACACCGCGCTCTTTGGCGGACTCCCCCGCTGGCGCGGGTTGATGGGCAACACCGACCATGTGGCCCACCATCGCGGCGCCATCAGTGTTTACCTCCGCGGCATGGGGATCACCCCACCCGTTCCCTACATGGTTTAAGGCTTCCGATCGTCCCAACATCGGTGGTCCCGCCTCAGGCCGTCGTGGAATCCTCCCCGGCGGCCCGGGCGGGGGGCATTGCCACATGCCACAGCGCCAAACCACATGCCCCCCCGACGACCACGGCAATAAGTGCCTTGCCGTATTCACCAAAGAGCAGGAACCCGGTTGCGGGTAACACTGAATAGACAATCGCCGAGCCAAGGAGCGCCGAGATGATTGCGGGAATCATCCGGTCGGGTGTTTTGACCTCCGATGCCTTCGCCGCGATTGGCCCCCAGCCCCATGCCACCGGTGACACCCGGCGGTAAAATTCCAGCAGGCGCGCCTCCTTTTCGGGACGGGTCAGGAAGGTCACCAGCAGCCATGTGGCCATCGTGCAAAGGGCCACCAGCGCGAGGAGTCGCTCCTCCATCTGAAAAAAGCGCCCCTCACCGCCAAGGAGAAAACGGAACAGCAGATAGAAGAACAGCGATGCCACCATGGCGCTGATCTCCGACCAGGCGTTGATCCGCCACCAGAACCAGCGAAGCATATAGACAGCGCCCGTTCCGGCACCCAACGCCGCCATCATTTTCCACGCCGCATCGACCGACATTCCCCGCATGCTGAAGGCAACGATTCCGCCAACGACGAGGACCAATACGGTGGCCCAGCGCCCCGCCCATGCAAGTTGTCTGTCGCTCGCACCCGGCGCCATGAATCGCTTGTAAAAGTCGTTCACCAGATACGACGCACCCCAGTTGACCTGGGTGCTGATCGTCGACATGAAGGCCGCGAAGAACGTCACCAACAACAACCCCCGCAACCCCACCGGCGCCATGTCGCGGATGACCATGGGGAAACCGATGCCTGCGTTGTCCGCACCATGGAGCTGGGGGTAACTGACATACGCCACCAGTGCCACCAACAACCAGGGCCACGGCCGCACGCAGTAATGGGCGACCTGGAACCAAAGTGCCGCCAGAAGTGAATCGCGCTCCGAACGGCAGGAGGCCATTCGCTGCACCACGTATCCCCCGCCGCCCGGCTCCGCACCGGGGTACCAGCTCGCCCACCACATGACCAGCAGCAGGATGAAAAAGACATCAAGGGGCATGGGAGATTCTCCGCCGGTAAACCACGGGAGAAAACTCAAGGCGCTTCCTGTCGTGTCTATTTCCTGTACCCCCGCCCGGAGCATCTCCATTCCACCCAGTGTATTGACAGCAACCACCGCCAGCATGATGGAACCAATGATCGCGAGGAAGAACTGGAGGAAGTCCGTCAGCGTGACCCCCCAGATTCCCGAGAGAGCACAATAGAAGCCCGTGATGGCCAGCATGGAAATAATCAGGATGGCATCCAGGTTGCGCCCAAGGAACCCCTCAAGCTCCAGCCCGTATAGCACGGTGTGTTGCAGGACCATCATCATCGCGCCGGTAACCCAGCCAATAATAATGGCATTAATGAGCAGGGAGAAATAGACGGCGCGAAACCCACGAAGGAACGATGCCGGCTTCCCTCCGTAGCGCATCTCCACCAGCTCCACATCAGTCACCACCCCTGACCGCCGCCAAAGACGTGCATAGACAAAAACGGTGACCATTCCCCCAAGGGCCATTGCCCACCAGAACCAGTTTCCGGCGATGCCATGCTGGATGGTGAGGCCGGTAACGGCCAATGGGGTGTCCGCCGCGAAGGTTGTGGCCACCATGGAGGTACCCGCCAGCCACCAGGGGAGCGAGCGCCCCGCCACGAAAAATTCGGCGAGGCTTTTTCCCGCCCGCTTGCGCATCACGAGACCGATGCCCAGCGCTACCAGGAAGTAGGAAACAATAATGAGCCAATCAATTGGGGCCAATGGCATGGGCTGGAGCCTCCGTAAGGTCGTTACTGGAAACGCCAACAGTCCCCGCCAAAAGGCTCAAGGGGGAAATGCAATCCGGAGCCGAACTTGATCAGGCAAATCGGCGAAGGATCCCCAGGCACCCTCCCAGATATCCCCCACCAAAGAGGTTCAGGTGGTTGAGCAGGTGGTATAATTCGTATATCTCCAGCCGGGCCTCCGAACCATCCGCAAGGGGCCAGGCCTCCTCGTAGGCCGCATAAAAGTCCCGATCAAAGCCCCCAAAAAGGCGCGTCATGGCAAGATCCGCCTCCCGACGCCCGTAATACGCCGCAGGATCAATGAGAACCGGGGCACCCTCCGCACCGACCATGTAATTGCCTCCCCACAAGTCCCCATGGAGGATCGTCGGCGGCTCGTCGGGTGCGGCAAGGTATTCGCCCAACCGTCCCAGCAATTTGTCGCCGAGCCGCTGGAGCTCCCCGCCGTGGCCATTTCGCCGGGCCAACTTCAACTGAAACCCCAGGCGGTGTTCGCGGAAAAATTCCACCCAGTCCTCGCACCATTTATTCGGTTGGGGGGTGGCACCGATGTAGTTGTCACGGTCAAAGCCAAACCGCTCGCCCGTTCCTTCCCGGTGCAGACGGGCAAAGGCCCGGCCAAACTCCTGGAAAAATTCGGGACCCTTGCGACCGGGCTCGATATACGTTGTGAGGAGGAACGGCGGGAAATCCTCGCCACCATCACTGGCATGGATTGGCTCGGGGACGGCAATCGCCCCCACCGAAGCCAGCGCCTGCAATCCCTCCGCCTCGCGGGGAAACATGCCGGGAAGGGGGGATGGATTGGATTTCAGGAAAAATCGTCCCGCTGAGGTGGTGACGCATTCGGCGTTGTTAATACATCCGCCGCCAAGTCCCCGTCCGGGTGTCACCTCCACCTCCTGACGGAGATGATCTGAAAGCACCCGGGCCACTTCTCTGTATAGACCGGCACCAGCCATCAGGCACCTGCCTTCAGGCGCTCCTCAATTTCATTGAGGAGATGTTCACAACAAATCTCGACAAGGTCCAAAACCAACTCAAATCCCTGTGGCCCTCCGTAATACGGGTCGGGAACATGGTCCACCGTCTTGTCGGGGTGGTATTCTGTCAGGAGCTTGATCCGGTCGCCATGGGAGCCGTCGGCATCGAGGCTGTGCAGGTCGAAGAGGTTGTCCTTGTCTGCTGCCAGGACGTAATCGAACTTGTCCAGATCGGCAGATTTGACCCGCCTTGCCCGGCTGTCCAGGCGGTAGCCCCGCTTGTTTGCCGCCGCCTGCATGCGACTGTCGGCGGGATTGCCGGCATGATAGCCGATCGTTCCCGCCGAATCGATTTCCAGTTTGTCCAGAAGACCACGCTTCTCCGCCAGGGCACGAAACACACCCTCCCCCGTGGGAGAACGGCAGATATTTCCCATGCAGACAAACAGTACGCCAATTTTCCCGCTCATGGATTCACCTCGCATCCAGTAAACCTACTTGGCATCGATATGGGTGTGATCGCCCACGCTGATGGAACCCCGGACACCCTGGACAGCGGCAGCCTCGCCAATCATCGAGTCATGGAGATTGACCATCTCCAACACTGCTTCCTTGCCGATGGTGCAATCCTTCAGGATCGAGTTTTGAATCCGCACGTTGTGGCGCATGCTCACATACGGCCCCACGATGGAATTCTCAATCTCGCACCCCTTGGCGATGGAGACGGGAGGTACAATGATCGATGATGGATACGCCTTCCGCAGTGCATCCAGATTGGGTTGCTCCATTGTTTCCAGCAGTCGGCGATTCGTGTCCAGAAGCGTTTCCGGCTTCCCACAATCCAGCCATGCATCAATGGAAAAGGACAACATGCGGTGGCCCTGCTCCAGCATCCAGGAGAGGGCATCCGTCAGTTGGATTTCCCCCTTCGTGACGATATTCTTTTCAATAATATAATCGAGGGCCTTGAAGAGGAGTGCCGGGTCATTGAGCAGATAAACCCCCACAATGGCCAGATTCGTGGGCGGGTTTTCCGCCTTTTCCAGCAGACCGGTAATCTGGTTGGACTTCTCCTTCAACTCCACCGTTCCAAAGCGCCGGGGATCGTCCACCTCCTTCACTGCCAGGGCACTTTCGCCAAGGCCAAACATCTGCTTGAAGTCGGCCTTTACGATCGTATCGCCCAGAATAATCAGCAATCGATCATCGTCCTTGTGGATCTCCTTGCAAATGGCAATGGCATGACCCAGACCCAGCATTTCATCCTGGCGGACGAAATTCAGCGTCAAATGACTGTAGTGTTTGCGAACATGCTGCTCAATCCGGTCCCCCAGATACCCGACAACAAGGGTCACCCCGTCGACTCCCGCAGCCTCAAGATCATCAATTATATGGTCCAGCATCGGCTTTCCCGCCACCTGAAGGAGCACCTTCGGCTGAGTATGGGTGTGGGGACGCATCCGGCTTCCGAAACCGGCAACAGGAATGATAGCTCTCACGTTAACGACCTTTCTCGACGCATAAATGGCAATAATACCAACAACGGGGTCCAGATTACCACACCGGCGAAGGGGGGTGTCAAACACTCCCACCACGCAACCTGGCAGCGCCCAAATCCCCCCCCCCTCCCCCCCCAAAATAGGAGAGCCTGAAACACCCACGGCGAGGTACGGTTCGATGAAGAAGGAATCGCGGGCATTCCCACCCCATGGTCGAACAACAACCAACCTTGTCGCAATAAATCGATGTCTATCGGAAGCTATTGAAAATGATTTCAGCCAGGCCTGACGCCCACCCTCCCATCATTGTCAAGCAATCAGGGGGGAAATGGCGGTGAGGGAGCCCTTGGTTTTGATCTCACTTGAGAACTGGCGCCGAATTCCTGCCATTTTGGAGACCTCCTTGCTGGTCGCAAGTTGGGCCAGAACATTAACTTATTCAATGGCGATTTTGTCTTCAGTTTTCTGGGACCACTACGATGTCCTCTTCGATTCGAATTGGGGCAGGTGCCCAAGGCTGATGGTTATATAATTAGCCAGCCACCACTCACGACAGGAGTTCACGAAGGCTTCAGGATCTCCCAAATTTGAAATCTGAGTAGTGGACCCCCAAAAGCTGTCCAAATAATCGGGTCCACTTCCCCCCCCCAACATTGGTATTGTCGTATCAAGGATCATTTCCTCCTCTCATTGCGCCACGCAAAAAATCCCCATGCCCCATGATGCATCTGCTTTTTGCTGGACAAGGGCGGCGCATTATGCAGAATCACCTCGGAAGGATGATTCATCCCGCGTGATGCATTCGGGAGTGAGCCCTTTGCCGCCCCTCTCTCACCAGAAAAGGATCAACCCATGAACCTTTCCCAAATCGCCGACATTCAGATCGGCTACCAGTCCCGCCGCAGGACGGGCGATGCCCCGTCCACAGGCGATCTTTGTCGGGTCATCCAGATCAAGGATTTCGATGCCGAAGGCAATCTGATCCCCGATTCGCTGGTCACCGTCCGGCTCGACACCAGGGCCGACCGATATCTGGTCAGGGAGGGCGATGTGCTCTTTGTTTCCCGTGGGCTGCGTCTTGCTGCCGCCCCCGTCCTGGAGAACCTCCCCGATACCATCGTCTCCAGTTACCTTTTTCGCATTCGCCTGACATCCGATCTGGTCGATCCCGCCTATCTCGCATGGTGCCTAAACCACACCCCCGGTCAGCAGTTCCTTCAGTCCGGTGCCAGACAGGGCAGCAACATGCCCTACGTTGCCCGGGGAAATCTGGCCGAGTTCCCAGTTCCGATCCCGCCCCTTGAGGTGCAGCGCCGCATCGTTGAGGTCGATCGCCTCCGCCAGGAGGAAAACCGCCTCACCAGACGACTCCGGCAATTAAGATTCACTCTCACAGAACACTTTTCCATGGCCCTGCTGGCCCGTCACTCCGTCTCATCATGAAAAGGACTTCCACTCCATGACACCTCCTACCAAAGAAGAAATCTTTGCCATCGTCTGGCGGGCCTGCGACACCTTCCGGGGCGCCGTCGATCCAAGCGAATACAAGAATTACATCCTCGTCACCCTCTTCATCAAGTATCTTTCCGATCTGGCCAGGGACCGGCGGGCGGAGTACATGAAGAAATACAAAGGCGATGAAACCCGTGTCGAGCGGGCCATGGCCAAAGAACGCTTCGTCCTGCCAAAGGAATCCTCCTTCGAAAACCTTCACCAGCAACGGAGCGAACCGAACATCGGCGAGTTAATGAATATCGCCCTCGAAAAGCTGGAAGATGAAAACAAGGGCAAGCTCGATAAGGTCTTCCGCATGATCGACTTCAACAGCGAGGCCAACCTCGGCGAAACCAAGGAACGCAACCGCCGCCTCAAGAATCTCCTCGAAGACTTCGCCAATCCAAAGCTCGACCTCCGGCCCTCCGTGCTGGGGGGTGACCGGCGGGATATAATCGGCGACGTGTACGAATACCTGATCGGCCAGTTCGCCGCCAACGCCGGCAAGAAGGGGGGCGAGTTCTATACACCCCCCGAAGTCTCCACGCTCCTCGCCCGCCTTCTGGATCCCCAGCCCGGGATGCTCATCTGCGATCCCGCCTGCGGGTCCGGCTCGCTTCTCATTCGGGTCGCCACGGAAATCGGCCGCACCCATCCCGACCGGCTCAATGACTACTCCCTCTTCGGCCAGGAGTCCAACGGTTCCACCTGGGCGCTCTGCCGCATGAACATGTTCCTCCACGGCATGGACAGCGCCCGCATAGAATGGTGCGACACACTGAATTCCCCCAAGCTCATCGAAAACGACACCCTCAAGAAATTCCACATCGTGGTCGCCAATCCCCCCTTCTCCCTCGACAAATGGGGCCAGGAGGTCTGGTCCAGCGAAAGCGGCGATCTCTTCAAACGCCACCTGCGGGGTATTCCCCCCAAAAGCAAGGCCGACTACGCCTTCATCCTCCACATGATCGACACCGCCCTCGAGGGCGAAGGCCGCATCGGCGTCATCGTTCCCCACGGCGTCCTATTCCGTGGCGGGTCCGAGGGAAAAATCCGCCGCCGTCTCATCGAGGAAAACCTCCTCGAAGCCGTCATCGGCCTCCCCGCCAACCTCTTCTTCGGCACCGGCATTCCCGCCGCCATTGTCCTCTTCAACAAGGCAAAGTCCACCGAGGACGTGCTCTTCATCGATGCCAGCCGGGAGTACGACGATGGCAAGAACCAAAACCGGCTCCGCCCCGAGGACATCGAAAAAATCACTGCCACCTACCGGACCTTCGAAACCATTGAGAAATACTCCTACCGGGCCACCCGGTCGGAAATCGAGGAGGAGAACGACTTCAACCTCAACATCCCCCGCTACGTGGACACCTTCGAGGAGGAAGAGGAAATCAACATCGCCGCCGTCCAGCAGGAAATCGACACCATCGAATCCCAGCTTGCGGAAACACGGGCAAAGATGGCGGGATATTTAAAGGAGCTTAACCTACTCCCGAAAGGCAAGAAAAAGTGATCAACACCATCAAGCTGACCAACCTGCTTTCCTACGGCCCGGACTCTCCAGAACTCGAACTGAGGCCCTTGAATGTGCTCATCGGGCCCAATGGGTCGGGGAAATCCAATCTTATTGAAGCAATCGGTCTATTGCGAGCAACCCCCACAAACTTTGCCCAGCCGGTCAAGGGCATCGAAGGGGGTGGCGTCAGTGAATGGCTCTGGAAGGGGCCCCAAAAGGCCGCCGAAGCAACCATCGAAGTAACCATCGATAATCCAAAGGGCCAGATGCCCAACCGTCATCGTCTTGCCTTTGGAGAACATGGCAAGCGCTTCGAATTGCGCGACGAAGCCATAGAAAACGAGCACCCCCATCCCAACAACCTTGATACCTATTTCTATTATCGTTTTTTACGGGGG
>JAFIGB010000263.1 GCA_020831705.1 Candidatus Sumerlaeia bacterium
CCTGCTCTTCGCTGGAAGCATTGGCCGGATGGACCTTCCCGGCGGGAGCGAGACCGACATGGTGGCCTCCCTCAAGGGGTTGTTTGATGACTGGGGGAAGGATGACTGGCTGGTGCTCAGTGGGCACGGACCGGAAACCACCGTGGGGCGGGAACGGCAGTCGAATTTCCTGCTCAAGGAACTGGGAATCGTTTAGGGCACCTTCATTCGAGCCCCGTTGATGGTGGTGGCGACTTTCCCCTTGATATTGAAAATCCGTTATCATTAAGTCCCTCCCCACGGGGAGGTGGCTCCCGCTGTCTCCCCGTGATGTCCTTCCGCGGAGACGCCCCTTATGTCTGCCAAAAAACTTCCTGTGACCCTGCTTTCCGGGTTCCTTGGTGCCGGTAAAACGACGGTGCTGAATCACCTTCTCGCCGAGGCCCACGGCCATCGCATTGCTGTAATCGTCAACGACATGAGCGAGATCAATATCGATGCGGCGTTGATTCGTGGGGATGGTGCCGCCGTGACGCGGACGGAAGAGAAGGTCGTCGAGATGCAGAATGGCTGCATCTGCTGCACGTTGAGGGAGGACCTCCTCCTCGAAGTGCGTCGTCTCGCCGAGGATGGTCGTTTTGATTACCTCCTGATTGAATCCACAGGAATCAGCGAACCGCTTCCCGTCGCGGAGACGTTTACCTTTGAAATGGAAAACGGTGATATCCTGTCCGACGTGGCGATGCTGGACACCATGGTGACCGTGGTTGATGGGGCGCGGTTTCTGGAGGATTTCCATGCGGCGGAACAACTCCGCGACCGGGGCCTGGCGGTCTCGGAGGAAGACACGCGGGGGATTGGCAATCTGTTGGTCGACCAGGTTGAGTTTGCCGACGTGATCCTGCTCAGCAAATGCGACCTTGCCACGGAGGAAGTCCTTCAACAAACCGAGGGAATCCTGAGGAAACTGAACCCGGGGGCCATTTTGCATCGAATCTCCGGGGGGAAAATCGAGCCTGACAAAATCATGGGGACGGGGCTGTTCAATTTTGACAAGGCAGCCGAGGCACCGGGGTGGCTTCAGGAGCTTCGTGGTGAACACACACCGGAAACCGAGGAATACGGGATCACAAGTTTCGTTTACCGCGCACGGCGGCCCTTTGCCCCCAAGCGGCTCATGGAATTCATCAATGGCAACTGGCGGGGGATCTACAGGACCAAGGGGTTCATGTGGCTCGCCACGCGCCATGACATGGTGGTGAACCTTTCCCAGGCGGGTCGCTTCATCAATTACGGTCCCTACGGCTGGTGGGGTGCCTCGCTGGACCCCTCTGAGTGGGGTGTGGACGAGGAGACCATCAAGCTTGTGAACAAAAACTGGCGCGATCCATGGGGAGACAGAAGGCAGGAGATTGTCTTCATCACCGATGGAAACATGGAGGCCTCCATTACGGAAAGGCTCGATGCCTGCCTGCTGACCGATGAGGAGCTGCAATACATGCCGGAAGGTTGGAAGTTCCTGGACGATCCCTTCCCCAATTGGCAGATGCAGCGGCCCGGTGTGGGCGGCGATGATTCCGTGGAGGACGAATTGCTGGAGATTCCGGAATCCGCGGATTCCTTCCTCAATGATTGAATGAAACATGTATGATTGGATCATCGTTGGCGGAGGGGTTCACGGAACCCATCTCGCGCTTCGTCTTCTCAACGACGCCAAAATATCCCCTGACCGCCTTGCCGTTCTCGACCCTGCGGGACGTCCGCTAAGTCGCTGGAACCATTGCACCAGAAATGTGGCGATGGACTACCTCCGTTCCACCGTGGTTCACCATTTGGATTCTGATCCGCTTTCGTTGAAAAAGTTCGGTTCCAATGGAAAAGGGCCCCGAAAGAAGGAGTTTCTGGGAACCTTCCAGCGTCCCTCCTACCGATTATTCCAAAGGCATTGTGACCATGTCTTGGAATCCTCGGGGATCGAACGCTGCTACCACCGGGCGACGGCCCTTCGGATTCGCAGGAAGGGCGGTTATTTCTCCGTAGAAACCGGGGAGGGGGATGTCACCGCCCGCCATGTTCTTCTGGCGCTGGGCCTCGGCGACCAGTTGAGGTTTCCTGAATGGGCACGGAATGCAGCGGCATTGCCGGTTCACCATCTTTTCGACCAGCAGTTCCAAACGGAGACTTTCGAACCCGGTCAAAACCCGGTGATTATTGGTGGGGGGATTTCCGCCACCCAGTTGGCCATCTCCCTTGCCGAAAAACATCGATGCCGTGTCACGGTCGTCGCCCGCCATTCCCCCCGTGCCCACGAATTCGACAGCGATTCGTGCTACATGGGGCCGAAATGCCTGAACGGCTTTTGGCGAAAGACGTCGCTCGCGGACCGGAGGGACATCATTCAGCAGGCGCGCAAGCCCGGGACGATTCCCAGGGAACTCCATGGGCGTCTCCGTACCCTTCAGTCCCGTGATGCGATCAGGTGGCAGGTTGGCGAGGTCAGTGGGGTGCGCCAGGACCAGCCGGGTCTGGAGTTAAAGGACGGTCAGGGGCTGGCAGCGAGTTCGGTGGTTCTTGCGACGGGTTTTGAAACCGGACGCCCGGGAGGGCCCATGATCGACATGCTCGTCAAGGACATGGGCCTCAAGACCGCTCGCTGCGGTTACCCCGTTGTGGGGAGGGATCTCCAATGGGGCGGGAACCTTCACGTCACCGGGCCGTTGGCCGAATTGGAGTTGGGGCCGGTCTCCCGGAACATACTTGGAGCCAGATTGGCGGCCGATCGGATTTGCCGTGTTGCCTGCTGAATCGGCCAAATGAAGGACTCCCGAAGCTCATTCGGGAAATTTATGGGAAAAACAGCCAAATGGGGTGGTTTTGGGAAGATTGGAGTTGACGGGTGCGCCTGCTTGGAGCCAGACAATCGCCCCCTTGCGAACCGGGGGTAATGGCTCGCGCTCTCATGCGCGCCCTGACCCACCAGACGGCAAGCGACGTTCCCCAGGAGACACGACAAAGTGCCCAACAAGAAATCAGCGATCAAGCGCGCCCGCCAAAGTGAGCGCAGAAGGCTTCGTAACCGCGACGCACGCAGCAGCATGCGGACCTCGGTCAAGAAGGCCATCAAGGCAATCGAGACCAAGGACGTGGAAGCACTTCCGACCGTGGTTCAGGCCGCCCAAAGCAAGCTTGGCAAGGCTGCAAAGCGCAATCTGATCAAGAAGAACACCATGAGCCGCATCCAGAGCCGCCTGATGAAGCACGCGGCCCGGGCAAAGGCACAAGCGAAGGCCGAGGCTTGATTGACGTCCCCAACGGCATGGAGCAAGCCACGTGATCGAGAAAAAACTCCTCGATATTCTCGCCTGCCCCCTCTCCAAGGCTCCCCTCGTTCTCGATGGTGACCGTCTTGTGAGTACCTGCTTGGAGACGCGTCGCGCCTACCGTATTGAAGAGGAAATCCCCGTCCTTCTCATTGAGGAAGCAACGGAGCTTTCCCCCCAGGAGCACCAGGAGGCCCTCGACCGACTCGGGGTCCAGCCTTACAAACGTCCAAACAGCCCTTCATCGAATTAAAAGGTCGACCCATGAAAAAGAACATCCACCCCGAATACGGCTTTGTCCTTTATCGCTGCCCCGCTACGGGGACGGAAATCCTGTCGCGCTCAACGAAGCTCGACGGCCAAAAGACCACCCATGAAGGCATGGAAGTGCCGGTTGTCACCATGGAAGTCTGCAGCGACAACCACCCCTTCTACACTGGCAAGGCAGGTCTTCTCGACACCGCCGGTCGTGTTGATGCCTTCAACCGTCGCTTCGCACGTCACCACGCCAAGAAGTCCTGAGCGCCGGCTTACCCCTCAGGTTTCACAAGGTCATAACTCCGACCCGCCCGGTGCAAGCCGTGGCGGGCCGGTTCTGTTTCCTCCCAATCCCCGGATCCCATCCGTTGTGGCTTGCTTCCTGCCGCATTCCCGGTTCCAATGGGACATCTTTGCCGGAAGGCCCGACCAGATACCCCTCCCATGAGTGAATGGAAAGACAACTTAAGCAAGGCCGAGGAACTTTGCGAGGAGGGCCTGCGTCATTTCGACCAGGGGCGCTTCGGCGAGGCACACAGCTGCTTTAACGAGGCCATCCGCCTCGCTCCCGACTACGTCGAGGCTCACTTTCAGCTGGGGAACTACCATTTGGAGCTGGAGGAGGCCGAGGAGGCCATTGCGACCTTCCGCAAGGTTCTCGACCTCGATCCCAATCATCTCGACGCCAAGCTGCTGCTCGGCGAGGCATATCTCGGTGCCGACCGCCCGGTAATGGCTGCGGTGCAGTTTCGCGAGGTCGCCGCCAAGCGCCCATACGAAGCGGATGCATGGGCCTTTCTGGGCCGGGCGTACTACATGTCCGAGCGTCTCGACGATGCCGTGGAGGCCTGCGAAAAATCGCTGGAAGTGGAACCCGATTCCGTCGATGCCCTCGTGACGCTGGCGCGGATCTGCTACGAATCCCACCGCCACGAGGAAAGCCTGGGGTATCTGGAGCAGGCAATCACCGCCGACCCCACCTACCCACCCACCTTCCTTTACCGGGGCATCACCCTTCAGGAACTGGACCGACCCGAGGAGGCGCTGGAGTCCTACCGCCAGGCCGAATTGCTCGAGCCCTCCGATCCAACCCCTGCCTATAACATTGCCCGTCATTATCGGGATCATGGAAAGCCCGTCGAGGCTTTGGATGCCTTCCGCCGCGCCATGACGATCGCCCCGGATTATCTCTACGCAGGCCTGGATTACGGGGGGCTGCTCTTTGACGAGGAACGCCCCCACGATGCCATCAAGGTCTTTGAGTCCCTCCTGCTTTCCCATCCGGACTCGGCGGATCTTTACTTCAACCTTGGCCTTTGTCTCCATCGCCTTGGACGTCATGAGGAGGCCTTCGAAAAGTACCAGAAGGCGCTGGCCCTTGATGACGAATCCTCCGACACATGGTGCAACCTGGCGCTCCTTCTCAGGGACATGACCCGCCACGAAGAGGCGGAGGATGCCGCCCGCAAGGCCATTGAGGTGGGGCCCGAGGATGGCCACGGATTTCTTCAGCTTGCCCAATGCCTTATCATCCAGGGGCGATCCTCCGAGGCAATTGTTCCCGCCCGCGAGGCGGTCAACCTCCTGCCCGGCGATTTGGAATCACGCGTCAAACTGGCAGGGTTGCTCCATTCGGCGGGGCGATGCCGCGAGGCGCTTCGCATGGCTGATGAAACCCTCGATTTGTTCTCCGATGAATACATCCTCCACGGTCTGAAGGGGAGTATCCTCCTCGATATGGAGGACTTCGATGGGGCTGCCACCTGCTTCCGCCGGGTCAATGAATTGG
>JAFIGB010000015.1 GCA_020831705.1 Candidatus Sumerlaeia bacterium
CCCCCGGGATTCCCTCCCCCACCATTCGTTGCTGCACGCCATTGTGGCCGAGGCGGCTGGGGAGTGACCGGCCATGGAGAAGGGCAAAGACGATGTTCTGCTCCTCCCAGTAATTGAGGTGAATGCGCAGGGAGCGAACGACCTCAAGCAGCGCCAGCGCCATGTTGCAGTTTTCATCGGAGGGATTGTCAGCAACACGCTGGAAGGCCAGTTCCAGTTCCACCTCGAGACGACGCACCACAGAATGATCCGCCGCCACGCGAACCTGATACCTGTTGATGGATCGGGATGTTTCCATAAGCAACGCATCATCACCGGAGATGCGGAAGCGGCCGAGATTCTCCAGCAATTCCTTTTTCAGGACGAAATCCGCAGCCGCCAAAAATCCGGCCGGCAGCGGCGCACCCACGTCCAGAAGGTAATCCATGAACTTTCGGTTCTCGATGAAGATAGACGTGATTGATTCCTCGAACCGCTCGAAGGAACGTACCGTGATGCGCTGGAGCAATTCACGCCTTCCCTCCGAAAAGAGGTGATCCAGGGAGTAATACTCGCGCCCGAAATGATCATCAACCAGGCGGACAAGCTCCGTCAGTGACTGATGCTGGGAAACCGACAGTAGCATCTCCCTGATTTCCTCGAAGGAAACCGAGGTCAGGTGCACACTTACCGAGCATCGGAAATCATGTCCACCAAAATGCAGGACAACACAGATGGCCTCGACCTGCTCGCCGTCGACCTCGGACATGGCATCAACCCGTGCCAGCTTGATCGTCGTCGAGCCGACCTGGCGCACCACGCTGTCGCGCTCCACCAGTTGAAAACAGAAGAGCCGGTGGTATCCATCCGACACGCGATCAAAGTTCACAATGCTGTGATGGGCAAGCACGCGCTGGAGATCAACCACCTGGGGACGGACGTATAGACGGTACGCCTCGGCGGCGTTTTCCGGCATGTCCAGGTTGCTTTCCGCACGCTCCAGAAGCTCGAGAAAACGGGATTCAAGGCGCTTCCGATATGGCCGGACCAGCTGGAGCAGGCGACCGGCATACTTGAGGTTCTGCACGGTCTCGATGCCGGTCACCTCATCGAAAAACCAGGCGCAGCTTGTAAAGATCAGGTGGGCATTGCGCATGATCTCCAAGAGCCGCAGGGCACGCAGCGAATCACGGGGGTCCGCCGGCTTCCGGACATGCTTCTCAATGAAGGAAAGGGGCTTCTCGCCACGCTCGCCAATGAGCACCCGGACATATTCACGAAGTGCCGCCTCCGGGTCGCGGAGGTATTGCGGGGCGTTTTCTGTATAGACAGCCTCGGCCTCGTCCGCAAGCAACCGGAAAGCCTGGCGCAACGGACCCCGCCACCGCTGGTGCCAGTCGGGATGCATTCCCGAGCTGCATCCGCAGTCCGAACGCCACCGCTCCACACCATGAACGCAGGACCAGGAGGACTTCTCCCAGGGCTGGACCTCGTGGTCGGGTGGATGGAGGGAAAGGTACTCCCCAAAGTTGGTCAGCCTCGCCAGCTTGTCCTGCTCAATGACATGAAGAGCGTAGGCGAGGGCCATCTCTCCATTGTGGTGATGATGGCCGTAGGATTCACCGTCGGTGGCGATGGAGAGAAGCTGGGGCCAATCGCGCCCCGGCGAGAACCCCATCATGAGGCGATGGGCAAAATGCCCGCCGTCGTGGAGCAACCCCTCGAAGGCAATGGACTGACTGATGGGCTGGTCGTAAAAGAAAAGGACGATGCTCCTGCCGGAGGGAAGGTTATAGACATACGGCCGCGTCGGGTCGATGCTTGAACCATCGCTGGAATGCCAGGGGGAACCCTCCCTGCCACCCACCGGTCGCCAGCGCCGCGCCTGCCGCTGGGCAAGGACGGTGAACTCGATTCCATTGGCTGCGAGAACCTCCAGCGTGTCGGTATCGACCGCCGTTTCCGCCAGCCACATCCCTTCGGGATCGCGGTGGAACCGGGTCCGGAAATCCTCCATCCCCCATTCAACCTGGATTGCCTTCTCCCGCGCTGTCGCCAGGGGGAGGATGGTGTGGTTGTATGCCTGGGCGAGGGAATTACCGTGGCCACCCCGCTCCGCTGCCGAGTCACGATCGGCGACGATTATTTCGTGGTATATCTCAGGGCGGTTGATCTCCATCCATTGAAGGAGCGTCGGGCCAAAATTGAAACTGATCCGCCGGTAATTATTTCGTATATCGAGGATTTTGCCGTCATGGGTGGAGATGCGTGCGGCGGTATTCGGGCCGTAACATTCCAGGGTGATCCGCTCATTCCAGTCGTGATATGGAGCGGCGGAATCCTGATACTCCACGGCTTCGAGCCATGGATTTTCCCGGGGCGGCTGGTAGAAGTGACCATGGATGCAGAGAAAGCGGGGATGTTTTTGAACGGGAGCTGGTAACTGGGTCATGGTGTCATAGAGGTCCTTTGAAACCGGAGCGGATTATCACCGATGATGCCCCCACCTCCGCAACCGGGAAACGATTTCGGTCAAGGGCTGACCATGGAGGGGACCTGGCGTAAAACGAGTAAAATCAGTCGAATAAAAAAAATGGAGCGGTTCCATCCGGAAACCTCCCCATGAAAAATCCCCGGGGCGAACCACCATCGGTCCGGCCCCGGGGAGTTGACTTAATAACGGCGATCCAACCATTGGTCAGATTTTCACGGGCACCTGATCCAGGAGTCCCTTCACGGCAAGGGTCCCCAACAGGGGCTTGGCCCATTCGACAAATTCGGGAGTCACGTCGAACTTGCATTCGCTGATGAACTTGTCCTCCATCGGGCGGTACTGCTTTACCCCCTTGGGGAAGTCCACACCGGAGACATCGTCCAGTTCGGCACGGAAGCTTTCACAGAGGTACTTCCCAAAACCTGCCTTGAGACGACGGAAGCAGATCGAGCCATCCTTCACACCCGAAACGGCGACCTGTACCGCAGCGCGGCCTGATTCACGGGCCTCGGCGGCGTCGGTCTCGCTGACAACACCGGCGAAGGAGCGCTGGGCGTATCCGAGTGTGTCCGCACGCAGACGGACCTTCTTGCCGAGCTTGCGGTAAAGGTGAATCTTGGTGACGGAAGCCAGAAGGTCCGCAAGGGCGCCGCTTCCGGAAAGCTGGGCATGGCCAAAGGCGTCGAGCTTTGCACCGCCGGCTTCGTCCTCAATCTTGCCCGTGGCATCCATCCAGTCGTTGAGGACATCCATCCCGAGCTCCTTGAGTTCGGCGCGGATGATGTCGCTCTGAAGCCACACATTACCTTCCTTGTCGCAGATACCTTCGGAAACGGCGATGGAGGCGCGGCCGTTCTTTGTATAGATGGCCTCGATCTTCTCCACGAATTCCTTGATGGTGTAGCTTCTCTCGGGGAGGATGATGGCGTGGGGGCCGTCGCCGGGCTGGACCCGTGCGAGGGCGGCGGCGGCGGTCAACCAACCTGCATTGCGGCCCATCACCACGTCGATCTTCACCCCGGGAAGGGCCCGGTTGTCGAGATCATTGCCCATGAAGGCCTGGGCGACATACTTGCCTGCGGAACCGTAGCCGGGGCAGTGGTCGGTGACGAGCAGGTCGTTGTCGATGGTCTTCGGGCAGTGGAACACGCGCAGGTCGTAATTCTGCTGCTTGGCGATGTTGTTGATGATGCCCGTGGAGAGGGCGGAATCGTTACCGCCAATGTAGAAAAAGTAGTGAACATCCAACTTGCGGAAGATTTCAAAGATGGCCTTGCAATCCTCTTCCTTCGGCTTGAACCGGCAGGAGCCAAGTGCTGCGGACGGGGTTGCCGCCACTTCCTCGAGGAGGTAATTCGACTGGGCGCGCATGTCGACGAAGTCCTCGCGCAGGATCCCCTCCACGCCATTGTGGGCGCCGTAGATGCCCGTAATCTGTTCGTGACGAAGAGCCTCCTGGACGACTCCAACCAGCGACTGGTTGATAACGGCGGTGGGACCGCCTGATTGACCGACGACGAGATTGCCTTTTCCAGTGGAAGCCATAATCTTTAGTTTTCCTCGATGAGAGTGGGGGATGTCAGAAACATTGTCATCCCGGGTACCGAAAAAAATCGTGGGGCCCGCGGCCCGGGGGGGTCAACAGCAGGTGGCGCCATTTCACGGTCCAAATCCAACCGATCCAAACGCCGCAATCACCGGGAAAGGCTTCTCGCCAGGTGTGATCCGATCCGATCAGCGTTTGCCATCAGTGTGAATGTCAGCCCCTTCGCCGGAAGGTCCGGCAGCACGGAACCGTCAGCAATATAGACAGACCGTGTCCCACGAAGCCTCCCCGACCGTGTGGTTGTATATCGCCGGGACTTCGTGGTCATGGGAAGGGTTCCCGCGTAATGAATGCTTGATCCATGTCCGGGGTCGATCCGCTTGAGGGGAAGCAAACCCAACTTCGGCATCAGGCGGAGCAGTCGGGCCTCCATTTCCCGGCGCTCCGCGGTCTCCCCCTCCGTGCGGCGATACTTCACGCGCAACACCGGGTCATCATCCACCTTCTCCAACCAAAGCCGCTTCGAGCGCCCCGGATGATCCCCATGATGAATCCCCAGCACGACAAAGTACCACGCAAGTGCCTGCATGAGGCGGCGGGATTCCGTCATCGCCAGGGGGGACTCCTTCATCAACTTGAAGGTAAGGAGGGATCTATATGAGTAAATCTGCCCCTGAATGAGACGCCGCTTCCCGGGATCAGGATCAAAAAATAGCATGACCTGGGTCAGGCTGTGACGCGGATAGCCACGGTCAGGCATGCCCAACCCGCCAAAGTTCAGACAGGGAACGTAGGTATAGGGGTTGGAAACGAGGGGCAGGGGGGTGTTCCATGCGTCGGCGGACCTCAGGACAATTCGCGCTGACCCAATGGCCCCGGCACACAGGACCAGTCGTGCAGCCTTGAGTGTCCGCCCGCCGCCACCATCGCACGGAAATGCCTCGACAACAACGGAGTCCTCCTCCTCGGTGTAACTCCTCACCAGATGCCCTGCCATGAATTCGAAATTATCGTGGCGACGGAGTTCATCCAGTGTATAGCGCGGACGATACACCGATGGATTCTTGTCGCCCCAGAACTCCATGTCCTGGTAACGGAAGGCCTCCCGCTCCCCCACCGGGCGTGTACAGATTGCCATCCGGGGACTTCCCGCGAACAAGCCCCGGCTTCTCAGTTCCTCGCTCCGGGATGTATATCGCCTGAAGATGGATGTGGCATTGTGATCCCCGGAAAGCGGGGGAAGCAGCCATCCCCCATCCTCGCAATGGCTTGCAAGATCATCCCCCCCATCACCGCAAACTCCGATACGATCGGCGACCCGCTTGTAGTGGGTCTCCAGATCGGCCCGCCCAATGGGCCATCCCTCCATGTCCCGGTCATTGAACGGGGGAACCGCCGCACCCCAACCAGCAGCAAGGCCACCCAGGGCAAGGGACTGAAAGGCCTGAAAGCGGCCAGCATCGGTTGGCAGATGCTTCTCCACACCACGAAGGAGATATTGGCGCGGTGGAGTAAGCTGGGCCCCCACCCGCACCGGCCCCAGGGGAATCCCCTCAAATTCATCACCGAGAAAATAGCGGTTCTGCCCTTCATCCGTTTTTCGCAGGGTGTCAAAATCTCCGTCCGGGATGATGTCCTTATAGACATCATCCTCCACGGCGGCATCGATCATCACCACGTGAAGCCCCGCCTCGACGAGGGGCACCGCCGCATTCACGGCGCTCGCACCCGACCCTGCAATAATGACGTCGATCATTCGCCGCGCCCCATCAGCAGGACAAAGGGGGCACCAACCACCCCCTTGATGGCAGCCTTCACACCATGGTATAGACAAACGGCAACCAGCACCGGGATTGGCCTTGGTGCCGGGAGGAACTCCTCCACATGATCCGTGGTCGCCTCCAACACCGCCGCCATGACCAGCAACCGCTGGCGAAGGGGGTCATCGGGGCGGACGAGCCCGCACCCTCCATCGAGAAGGCCAAGGAGCACCGGAAACCGCAGCCCGAGGCGCAGGGCTCGGCTTCCACCAATCGCAAGCCTCCTGACGGCCTCGCGGTAGCGCAGGCGATGTTCGGGGCGGGGCAACCGGTTCACGAGGTACGACGCAAGGATGCGCGCCTCCCGGTCATCGACCGGAACTTTCGTTGGTGCGGATCCGTTGCTGCGAATTCCCATGGTGCATCCCGGGCAAAGAAAATGGCGGCCCCGCAATGGAGGCCGCCCATGATGCCCTTCGGGACTTCGGTCGGGTCAAGGGATCAGACCGTTGCCGCCTTTTTGTCGTTCTGGAAGGCCTTGTGGATCGCCTGCACCGCACGATCAAGGTCGTCGGCGTTGATGACGCAGGAAACCTTGATTTCCGAGGTGCTGATCATCTGGATGTTGATCCCCTCCTCGGCAAGGGCCTTGAACATTCGCGAGGCGACGTTGGCGTGGGAACGCATCCCAACACCGACGGCACTGACCTTGGCGATGTCCTTGTTCCCAATAACTTCGCGGCCACCGAGTTCCTTGCAGATTGTCTTGGAGATATCCAATGCCTGGTCATAATCATCCACGTTGACCGTGAAGGTTATGTCATTGAGGCCATCGGCGCCGGAGTCCTGGATGATCATATCGACGACAATATTCGCCTCGCCGATGCGGCCGAACACGTCGGCAGCAATTCCGGGACGATCCGGCAGGCCGCTGATTTCCACTTTTGCTTCGGCCCGATTGAAGGCCACACCACTGACGACGACGTCTTCCATTTCTTTCTCCTCGGGGATGACAAAGGTTCCCGGCCCATCATGGAGGTAACTGCGCACATGAAGGGGGACGTTGTAATTCTTGGCGAATTCGACGCTGCGCGACTGGAGGACACCAGCGCCCAGGGAGGCGAGTTCCAGCATCTCATCGTAGCTGATGCGGTCGATCTTATGTGCATCGGCACAGACACGGGGGTCTGTGGTGAAGATCCCGTCGACGTCCTTGTAGAACTCGCAAAGGTCCGCCTTGATGGCAGCGGCGATGGCGACGGCGGTAATGTCGGAACCACCCCTGCCGAGGGTCGTGAACTCGAGTTCCTCGGTGGCACCCTGAAAGCCTGCCACCACGGGGACGCGGCCTTCCTCGATGGCCTTTTCGAGGCGTGTTGCATTGATGTCGCGAATGCGGGCCTTGCCGAAGACATTTTCCGTGATGATGCCCACCTGCGAGCCGGTCATGCTGCATGCCGGAACACCGGCGGCCTCAAGGGCGATGGCCATCAGGGCGATGGATTGCTGCTCGCCCGTTGCCATGAGCATGTCCATCTCCCGGGCGGGGAGGTTGCCCGAGATGGAATTCGCCATGGCAATAAGGCGGTTTGTGGCGTCGCCCATGGCGGAGACCACCACGATGACATTGTGCCCCGCGTCGCGATTGCGTTTCACGATTTGGGCGATATGTGCAAATTTATCAGCGATGAATTGGGCACCAAAGAGGGGTTCGTCGCCGTTGCGGGCTTTACCCTTCCCTTTGTCCCCGAGGGCGTCGCCCCCGAATTTTTGAACGATCAGACTCAAGAAGTGCCTCCTGCGGGATGGCTTGCCGGTTTTTCCGGCGGGGCAAGAGTGAGCAGGATTTGCACCGCCCCTGTCAAGGGAGTGCCTTGATAAAGCGACTGCAGCAGAACACCCCCGGAGCCCTGATGCACAATTCGATCAGGAGCCTCCGGGGGCGGATTGGGTCGCTGTTTACAGGGCGAAGTAAAAAATCAGGCCCGTGTTTTCAAGGGCTTTAGGGATTTCTTGGGAAGTCGGGGCCGATACCGGGTCCTGCCCAGAAGATATTTCCCCGGCTGACCGTGCCGTTGGTCGGGTCGTAAGGCGGTTCCGCCATTCCCAGCCAGGCAGGCCAAAGATCAGGCCCGGCGCTTCGAATCCCCCACAACACCGCAGGTGACCGGGAGATGGTCATCCAGACCTGGGGGCTTTCCAGCTGCATGCCCGGCCCGATCCGGGTGGCGTAATCGTAGGTGAGGGGAAACAGCCAGTCGCCATTGACCACCGGAGGATCCGCGTAGGCGTTCCGCCCCCCGCCATCGGATTGGGCGAACTCAATAATCTGCCCACGATTGGCAAAGGGATCAGCGGGCACGCTGGAAATGTAGGAAATGGGGGTGGTGAGGAAAATCAACCGATGCAGGTAGGGAACCACGTCATCAGTGGCATCCGGTGGGTATCGATTTGTGTCGAGTCGGTAGGACTCAATGGCCGTTGCCAACGTCCTCATGTCCGATTGGACACGGGATACCCGGGCCCGGGTCATGGCTTCCAAAAAGTTGGGAACGGCAATGGCGGCGAGGATTGCAATGATTGCGACGACGATGAGCAACTCAATAAGTGTGAAACCTTTTTTCAATGTCCCGGAACTCCTCCAATTGAATGTGGGGGGACAATGAAAAGGTATCTAATCGAAATCCTGGTAGGCCTGCCATGAGGCCACATCATCATCCCCAATAACGTTTAACATAAATGGTTTGACGCGGTCAACCCTTCGTCGGTCATCAAATAGAGCAATGACCTGCGAGCGTTGCCCGGGCTCTATATTGATGATATACAGGGTGGAAAGAAGCCGTGAAAGATGCAGACCCCGCCCCCCCATTGTCAGGACGCCCGAGGGGTCCAGTTGTTTCTGTAATTTCCTCAGGATCGTTTTGACCTCCAGACTTCCGGCGTTGTCGGTGACCGTGAAGCCAGCCATTTGCCCATTGCTCCCATATTCGATGAGGAGTCGTTCGCCTTTGTCTAGTTCATCAAAGTTATTCGGATGATATTTTTTTTCACCCGTTGCGGTCCTGAAGGCGTGGAAAATGGAGTTGTTCAATGACTCCTCCAGGATCAGGCGAACGTCATACAGGTCGTGGATGTGGAAGCCGGCGGTGGCAAAGTGATTGGTGATTCTTTCCACCACATCAAGCTTCTCCGCCTTTTTCGTCACTTGAAGACGATACATTTCGATGGTGCGCGTGAGATATTGCCCGAGCCCAAATCCATTTTCAGGGTTATGGAGACAACGGAGGAAGATACACACTTCATCCTCATCGATACGAGGTTCCTTCACCATGACGTGGAGGATGCCCCACTTCACAATTTCACCCAGATAATCCGCCGATCTTGCAGATGCAAGAAGCGCCACATGCCCCCGGCCCTTCATCTCAATCAATTTGTGAATGAGTGGGTCGTCCTGTTGTGCCAGGGACTCAATGTCCAAGAGGACAACGGACCTTTCACTTGGAAAACATGGGGAATCCAGGATCGCCGTTGCTGAACGTTCCCGATGAAGATGACAGACTTTTTCAAGGGCCCGGTAGAAATCGGGATACTCATCCCGGAAGTCATCGAGCACAATGACGGAGAGTTTTTCCGCCGCGAGGGTCACGGGTCATCATCTCCAATTCCCGAATCGGCTTCTTCGTCCATCACTTCGGCATCCTGCCTCAGCATTCGGCCGACAATGAGGGATATCTCGAAGAGTGCATACAGGGGCAATGCCAGTGCCATCAGGGTGATGGGGTCTCCCGTTGGTGTAATCAACGCTGCCGCCACAAGCAGGAACACGAAAATGTATTTCCTGCGCGCTGCCAACCATTCGGGGGTGGTTATGCCAACGTGCATGGCAAGGACCAACGCCAAGGGTAGTTCGAAGACGATTCCAAACGCAAGCATCATGGTCAGCACGAAGCTCAGATATGCCTGAGCATCGTTGAACATCACCGCATCGGCAACCACGAAGGAAGCGAAGAATCGCAGGGCGATCTCCATCATGAAGTAGGCAAATCCCGCCCCCAGGGGAAAAAGGACCGTTCCCGCCAGCAGAAGTGGGAGCGCAACACGGCGTTCCCGATCCACAAGGCCCGGTTCAATGAAGGCCCATACCTGATAGAGGAGAAATGGCATCGCCAGAAAAAGCCCGAAGACCAGGGCGGCCTTCAATCGGACGAGGAAGGGGTCCATCGGCCGGAGATACAGCAGGGGGGCGGGTACATCGGGGCCAAATTCCGCCAGCAGGACATCATTGCCCTCGCGGTAAAATTCCACCCGCGACGCCTTCCCCACGCCGCTCA
>JAFIGB010000028.1 GCA_020831705.1 Candidatus Sumerlaeia bacterium
TATCAAGATCCTGATGGGTCTTCACTTCGCCACCGCAGGAACCGCCCGCATCATGGGCAAACCCCTCGGTGACCAGTCGGTGAAGACAAAGATCGGTTTTCTTCCAGAAAACCCCTTCTTCTATGATTATCTGAAGGGCGAAGAATTCCTCGATTATTACGGCCAGCTTTACGGCATGGACAAAACTTCCCGCCGCCGCCGCATCCCCGAGTTGCTGGAGCAGGTTGGTCTTGGTCACGCCGGGGATCTTCCCCTGCGTGGGTACTCAAAGGGGATGCTCCAGCGTGTGGGCCTCGCCCAGTCGCTCCTCAACGACCCCAAGATTGTCTTCCTTGACGAACCCCAGTCGGGCCTCGACCCCTTTGGGCGCAAGGAAGTGCGCGACCTGATTCTTTCCCTTCGTGATCAGGGCAAGACGGTCTTCTTCTCCAGCCACATCCTCCAGGACGCCGAGGTCATCTGCGACCGGGTCGGTATTCTGCACCTGGGTGACCTGATCTCCCTCGGCCCGCTGACGGAAATGCTTTCCGCCAAGGTCAAGGAATACGAGGTGACCTTCACGGATGCGGAACCGGAACTGGTGGATCATTGCCGGAAGAACTCCTACCGCCTGGTCGAGCGCCCCAATGAATTCCTTGCCGTCTTTGAGACAAGGGAATCGGCGAGGGAACTCATCCAGGAGTTGATGAATGGCCGCGGGAACATGGTTTCCTACGTCGCCAGGAAGGAAACCCTCGAGGAATACTTCATCCGCGAGATCGAGGGAATGCGCAAGGCAGCACGCGAAGCCTCCGCGGCAAAAAAAACGGAGGGCGCTGACAAGAAATGAACAAGATACTCTCAATTGCCATCAACACCTTCAAAGAGGCGGTTCGAAACCGCGTCCTATATGTGCTTCTGTTTTTCTCCGTTCTCATTATGTTTGGGGCCTGGGTTGCCTCGACACTGAGCATCGACGACGAGTCCAAGATCGTCCGCGACCTTGGCATTGGCGCCATCAATGTCATCTCCCTGCTGATTGCCGTCTTCGTCGGCATCGGGCTTGTCTATAACGACCTCGACAAAAAGACCATCTATACCATTGTCTCCAAACCGATTACCCGATGGCAGTTCCTCCTCGGCAAGTACCTGGGGCTGATGCTGACCATCGCGGTGAACGTGATCTTCATGACGTGGATCTTCGCATCGGTGCTGCATTTCCGAAGTTTCGTCTCCCCCGAGATCATGAACCGCGCTGTCTTTGTGATGACCGACGAGGGCTCCTTTGCGTATCGTGGCACGGTCTATCACTTGTTCTACTACATCATTTCGCTGTTTCAGGCATTGTTCCTTGGCCTGTTCCACATTCTGAGCCTTGGATTCGATGGAAGCCTGATCACCAAGGGCCTTTTCACCGCGTCGGTCCTGACTATTCTGGAGATGTCCATCATCACGGCATTCGCGGTGTTGTTCAGCTCCTTCTCAAGCCCGACACTGAGCGCCTTCCTGACGGTGATTGTCTTCATCATCGGTCGCCTGAATCAGGATCTCTACCTCTTTGCCGACACAATGGTGCGGCGTGCTGGTGGCCTTGATGCCCTGTCAACGGGGCAGGTGGTGGCATATTGGTTCTCGGTTGCCTCGTCGTATATCTGCCCGAACCTGGCGATCTTCGACCGGCGCAGGGAGCTTTCCGAGTTTGAGTCGGTCTGGATCGGGCCATTGGACTTCGCCTACGCCATTGTCTATACGACCCTGATCATCTTCATCGCCATTGTCGTCTTCAACCGGAGGAACTTCAAGTGAGGCTACTGGGACGGTCAAGACACGCAGCGTGGGGAAGGCGTGGTTCGGCACGACCAAAGGACCTCGCCGTATTCGTGGGTATCTTCGTGCTCCTTGGCATTGCGGCGTTTCAGCAGCATGGTCGCCTGACAAGCCTGGAGTACCGCCACGAGCTCTTCCGCCAACGCCTGAAACTGCCACCGACCGAGGTGCTCCAGTTCATCACCCTCGGCTACGACAACATCTATGCAAACTGGCTTTGGCTCCAGTCCATCCAGGCCTTCGGTCAGGGCTGGATCACCGATGACGGCACCACCAAGCCAATCTATCAGTATTTCGACACACTGACGGACGTGGATCCCAAGTTCATTTCCGCATATCGGTTTGCCAACCTTATCATCGGGGACAACCGCAAGGACTGGGATCTGGGCACGCGCATCCTTGAAAAGGGGTCGCTCCGCAACCCGATGGACTACAACCTGCCGCACCTTGGGATCTATAACGCCCTTTGGCAGTATGACGGCGAGGATGACGCCCGCTGGTTCGCCGCGCGCCTGAGAAATATCCCCAACGCACCGGGCTTCATGCAGCGCATGGTCGAGTATATCGAACGCCAGGCCGGCCGCTACGAGGCAGCCTTCGCCTTCAATGTCCGCTATTACCTCGACTATAAGATGCACAACAACGACCTCGAACTTGAGATCGTCATTCGCCGCACACAGGATCTTCTTGAAAGGTGGTACCTTCGTGAGATGGGCCTCGCCGCCCAGAAGTTCTACGAAGCCAACGGAAGGCACCCGGAAACCATGGAGGAACTCCTCCACCCCGACTACATGGAACCCTACGACGCACCGACAATGCAGGGCTTCCAATACGCCACCGACAGCGCCATCTTCGACCTGGAGTATTCCCCTGATATACGCTCCATCACCGATGAGCTCATTGATCGTGCCAGTAGCGAGGCCTACGAAACCATCGTCGGTATGCCCCCGGATCCAAGGGGTTACTGGTATCTGATCCATGAACCGCGGGCGATCTACAAGAATGAGCGGGGCGATGTACCCGACAACTGGGAAATGCCGAGCTATATCACCTCCGCCTACGAACTCGTCGAGGAAACCAACCGGGTTGCCATCGGCGCCCAGGGGTTCATTATGCAGTATCATCAGGAAAACAACGGTGCCCTTCCCCCGGACGAGGAAATGCGAATGTTCCTCAGCCGTGACCCTCTCGGTGGACATTATGTCTATCAACGGGAGGCACCCGAGTCGCCGACATACGGCGTGTTTTACAGCACCGCCGGCCGGCGTATATCGGAGGGACAGGAAATACGCCTCGGCCTCCGCGGAGCCGGCCCCTTCCCGTTCGCCATCCAACCCCGGCTTTCAGAAAACGAAGTCGACCGCCAATGGGGTATCGAAAATGGATTTATAGACGAACACGGCGAGGAGATCTGGTTCCTCCCCGGTGACGAGCCATGGCTCCAGGAAGAACCCCCGGATGACTGGGAAGAGCTCCCCGTCGATTGGTAACCCACCCCACGAAACCGCAGGGCAAAAAAAAGGCACGGAACTCCGGTTCCGTGCCTTTTTTTATGACTTCATATTTCCGAACCAACCGCCCACGTATATCCAATTAAAACCTTCCAACCCAATTCACCCCTCACACTTCACCCTTCCAACCCAATTCACCCCTCACACTTCATCCTTTAAACTTAATTCATCCCTCATCCTTCATCCTTCCCAATTTACCTCAGTGTCTCATTCAGCGCCGTCTTGGCATCGGTCTTTTCGTCGCGGTATTTTTTGATGATCAATGCGTAGGTCGAGTGGGTGCCGTCGCTGCTGGGCAGCGCGCCGGGAACAACGACCGCCCTTGACGGAATCTCGCCGCGATTCAGCAAACGCCCCGCAACGGCATCGTATATCTTGGTGCTTGCGCTGACGTAACATCCCATCGCCAACACCGCCCCTTCGCGAACAATGACACCCTCCGCCACCTCGCCGCGGGCACCGATGAAGCAGTTGTCCTCGATGACCACCGGCGTTGCCTGGAGCGGTTCCAGCACGCCGCCAATCCCCACGCCTCCGCTGATGTGGCAGTTGGCACCAACCTGGGCGCAACTCCCCACCGTGGACCACGTGTCTATCATCGTTCCGGGACCAACCCAGGCGCCGATGTTGACGTAGCTCGGCATGAGGATCGCCGCGGGGGCAATGTGCGCCCCCTGGCGAACCGTCGCCGGCGGTACCACGCGACAGCCCTTCTCCGCCCAGCCACCCTG